>ONFW01000096.1 GCA_900317215.1 uncultured Eubacteriales bacterium
GAAAGCCCGTCAAGGTATCCCGAATTAACAAGAATACCGGTTGCACAGTCGGTAAAGGCTTCCTTCTGAACATCCTCGCCGCCCTTGACAACCTCAATGATCGGCAGATCGAATTTTTTTGCAAAATCATGGTCACGGGTGTCATGAGCAGGAACAGCCATGATAGCGCCCGTACCATAGGACACAAGAACATAGTCAGAGATAAAGATCGGGATCTGCCTGCCGTTGACCGGATTGATCGCTTCTACGCCCTGAATACGCACACCTGTTTTGTCCTTTGCCACCTCAGTGCGCTCAAAGTCGGATTTTCTTGCCGCAGCCTCCTGATACGCTCTTATTTCGTCCATATTTTTTATTACGGAAGAGAGCTTTTCTATTATCGCATGCTCAGGCGATATTACCATGTATGTTGCGCCGAAAAGGGTATCGGGCCTTGTAGTATATACTGTGAGCGTGTCGCCTGTTGTTGTAGTGAAATCCACCTCTGCGCCCGTTGAGCGTCCGATCCAGTTCTTCTGCTGCGCCTTTACTCTGTCAGGATAGTCCACAAGGTCGAGGTCGTTTATCAATCTGTCGGCATAGGCAGTTATCTTCAGCATCCACTGTGATTTTACCTTTCTTACCACCTCACTGCCACAGCGCTCGCATACACCGTTTACTACCTCCTCATTTGCAAGCACACACTTGCATGAGGTACACCAGTTTACAGCCATTTCCTTTTTATATGCAAGACCCTTCTCGAAAAGCTTGAGGAAGATCCACTGAGTCCATTTGTAGTATTTCGGATCGGTGGTATTTATCTCCCTGCTCCAGTCGAAGGATATTCCCAATGCCTGAAGCTGACTTTTAAAACGCGCCACATTTTTTTCCGTAACAAGCTTGGGATGAACGTGATTCTTGATAGCATAGTTCTCGGTCGGCAGACCAAAGGCATCCCAGCCTATGGGATAGAGCACATTGTAGCCCTGCTGCCTGCGCTTTCTTGCGACTATATCAAGAGCCGTATATGACCTCGGATGACCTACATGAAGTCCCTGACCCGAAGGGTAGGGAAACTCTATCAGCGCATAGAATTTCTTCTTGTCGCTTACGGGGCCGGCATGAAAGATTCCTGCCTCCTCCCATTTATCCTGCCATTTTTTTTCAATGCTTTTATGATCGTATCTCAATGCTTTTCTCTCCTTTTTCTTATCATCATTTATTCTCTGACGGAAACAGAAGCTGCAGAGGCATCTGCTCTATATCAGTGATATCCACCTGCTCGCCGTCCTGCCATAGTCTTTCAAGGCTATAGTATTCTCTCGCCTCCTCCGAGAATACATGAACGATAACGTCAACATAGTCAAGCAGGATCCACGAATCAGATCTATAGCCCTCGATATGGCTCACACTGACTCCTTCATTGTCGAGCCTGAACTCAACATTGTCAGCAAGAGACTTGACATGAGTGTTCGATGAACCAGTAGCTATAACAAAATAATCTGCAATAGAGGAGATATCCCTGATCCTGATGACCTTGATATCCTCTCCCTTTCTTTCGCACAGTGCCTTTGCCGCAGCTCTTGCGGTCTCAAGTGATGTCATATTATTCCTCCTGTAAGCATTTCTGCCGTTTTATTTATTCTTAGCCTTAGACCTCAGCTCAGCCATTTCGTTATAGCCGGCAAAGGTGTCAGGTGCAATAGTAACCTTTCTTCCTGCAAGCTCGGCAATCGTAAAGGACATTCCCTCAAGCACGGCATCTTCAAGGCTTCTGTCTGCCACCTTGCGCATTTTGTCCACACCCTCGTAGTCCCGATCCGCAGAGGTAAAATCCGCAACAAAGATCACCTTGTCAAGCAGAGTCATGCCTGCTCTCCCTGTGGTATGATATCTTATAGCATCGATCACCTCACGGTCGTCTATGCCAAGCACCACCTGTACAAACGCACTTCCCGAGATAGCGTGCCACAGCTTGGGCGACTCCCTCTCCATTTGCGAAAGCTCTATGCCTGCTCTTGCAATAAGGGACATCTGCTCCTCCTCACCTGTTTCCTTTGTAGCATCGTGCAGTATTCCTGCAAGCTCAGCCTTTGCGGGATCTGCGCCGTATTTCTTTGCAAGGCGCACAGCTTCCTTTGCAACGTTTTTTGAATGTCTGAAGCGGGCAGCCTTCATTCTCTGACTGATAATATCCTCATATAGCTTATAACCCATACTCATCAGCTCCAAATGATGTATTATTGCTTATTCCGTTTTATTATATCAACTTTTATTCTCTCTTTCAAGCATAAGAGGGCATTTTTTCAATTTCTGCAGAAAAAACAGTCAGCCGGCGCTCTTACCCGGCTGACCGATGCATCAGACCATAACAAATACTGCTATTGCAAGATCGTATACCGAATGCATGATGACCGCAGGCAGCAGACTGCGGCATTTTATCATCGTATAGCCAAAAAGCATGCTCAGAAGCATCACCGTAACAAAGCCTCCGCCTGTAAAGGATGACACAAACATTCCCGAACGAATCCATATCGGAAAATGTATGCAAAGGAACATCACGGCATTTATTATCAACGCAGCTATCCGTTTGCTCCTGCTGCTTTCAGCCCCCGAAAGAGTCGCATTCAGAAAAAAACCTCTGAACACAGTCTCCTCACTGATTCCTACAAGAAGATAAGTTATCAGCATTGAAGGTTCAAAGTTCTCGTTTACAGCAAAACCATGTTTCCTGATGACTGCGCCTGCAATAACTATTGCGGCAAGCACAACAGAAAAAAGCGTATATTTCACACAGCCCTTATTGAATGAAAACAGTTCCCTTATGCCTATATGCAGTTCGGAAGAAAAATGCTTTATCAGCATTATAGCAGACGCTGTCCAAATAAGGTTCTTTATCAGCCCGTCCGTCAGAAGAGTAAACAGCCATTTTTCCTGAATGTTCACCTCCAGCAGCGGATAAAGCCACAGCTCCATCAGCGCCCAGATAAAATACAGCCATACGGCAAAAAGCAGAAATGCCGCAGTAAGTTTTTTGTTCTTTAACATGATCCTATCCTTCCTCATATTCAGGTTCAGTCTTCGGCAGATACAGACCCTTTTCTCTGATGTATCTTTCCACACCTGCCGGCACAAGGCCGGAAATACTGCTGCCGTTTCTCACCAGCTCGCGGATACGCGTTGATGAGATATCAGCAACTCTTATATCAAGTATCCTTGTTCTTGCACCCATAGACTCAAGCATCAGCGAATGCTCCTTCAGAACACGAATATCGTCGTTATTTCTCGGAAGGGCGCATATCGTCGCAAGCCTGAATATCTCCTGCGGCGCCTTCCATGACTCTACCGTAAGGAAGGCGTCTGCACCTGTTATGAGAAAAAGCTCTGAGCCGGGATAGTAGACAGAAAGCTCCCTGAGCGTTTCACAGGTATAGCTTGCGCCGTCACGCAAAAGCTCTATCTCACTGACCTCGGTATTATCATAGCCCTCAAAGGCTATCCTGCACATATTCACCCTGTGTCTCGGGTCTGCACTGCCTGACCTGAGCTTGAACGGTGAAACACGGGCAGGCACAACGAGGACCTTATCGATCGAGAGCAGGCTTACAAACGCCTGCGAAAGCTCAACATGACCGTTATGGATCGGGTCGAAGCTGCCGCCGAAAACAGCTATCTTCATGGTTATCTCCCCCTGTAATATACGGACAGATAACGGGTATCTGTCCGCAGGCAAAAGCTTATTTTTTCTTTTTTTCACGGGGAAGCTCTATCTTCGGCTCATCGCTGTTTCTGCGGTAAAGCACGAACTTTGAGCCTATGACCTGAACCGTCTCGCTGCCGGTCGCAAGCGCAAGCTGCTCCGCCGCCTCGCGTGAGTTGATATCGGCTGTTTCCAGCACCTTGCCCTTTATCAGTTCTCTTGCCCTGAGAGCATCGTCCGCCTGTTTTATTATCTGTTCGCTCATTCCTCCCTTGCCTATCATGAGAATGGTGTCCTCATTTGCGGCAAGCGATCTGAGAAAAGCCCTTTGTTTACTTGTAAGCATATTGTTTTCCTTTCATAATGACCCGTAAGCCGACCTGAGCAGAGCTGCAGGTCTTATTTTATATTGTATTTCTGCTTGAGCAGCCTTGCAAGCTCCTTTAACGCCCTGCCCCTGTGACTGATAACATCCTTCTGATTATCGCTAAGCTCGGCAAAGGTCTTGTTGCCCTCTACAAAGAATATCGGGTCATAACCAAAACCGTTTGTTCCCCTCGGCGCATAGCCTATCGTACCGTCGCAGCTTCCGCGGGCAAACAGCTTTTCCCCGTTTGGAAAACAACAGCAGATAACACATTCAAAATGAGCGCTCCTGTCGCTGCTGCCGGTTTTCATCAGTTCTTCAAGCAGCTTGTTTATCTTCTGAGCATCCGTAGCGTTCTCTCCCGCATAGCGTGCAGAAAAGACTCCCGGCGCTCCCCCGAGCGCATCTACCACCAGACCCGAGTCGTCCGCTATTGCAGGCATCCCTGTTTTTTCGCAGGCAGCTCTTGCCTTCAGCTCGGCATTCTCCTCAAAGGTCGAGCCTGTTTCCTCTATCTCATCAAGCTGCTTTCCAAGCTCCTCTGCAGTTCTTGCATATATTCCCAGAGGACTCAGGATCCTGTTCAGCTCCTCTATCTTCTTTTGATTGTTTGATGCCAATACAAACAGCATTTTTATTCCTTCCTTCCGGTATTATTCTCAGCAGTTCATTGTCCCTCTCCGTTTTTCCATTGCTCAAACCATGTGTCATCGCTGCTTGCTTCTGCTGCTGGCGTACTGCTCCAGTTATACTTTTTCTTTGCCCTTGATTGTCTCTCCTCGGCTCTTTTCTCCTTTTCGAGACGCTCCTCCTCACGCCGCCTTTTAAGCTCCTCTTCATCAGGCTCCTCCGGCTCTGCGATCTGCTGAGCTTTCTC
>ONFW01000163.1 GCA_900317215.1 uncultured Eubacteriales bacterium
AGCGTTGTTGATTTACCTGAACCGGTAGCACCTGTTACGAGGATAATACCTCTGGTACTTTTTACAAGGTGATTGAATTTTTCAAGATTCTCCGGAAGAAAGCCTATGCTTTCCTTTTTCAGCTCCATTCCGAGAGAGGTCGTAATACGCATAACTATCTTCTCTCCGTAAACGGAGGGAAGAACTGAAATACGGAAGTCTATATCTCTTCCGCCGACACGATAGTTTATACGGCCGTCCTGCGGGATACGTTTTTCTGCGATGTTCATATTGCCTATGAACTTGATACGTGACGTGACCGAAGGGATAAGCTCAGGGGCAGTCTCAAGATATATCTGCAGCTTACCGTCGATACGGAAACGTATGCGCAGGCATTTTTCCATCGGCTCAACGTGAATATCGGAGCATTTCTGCGCGATAGCCTCTTCTATCATCGTATTTACAAAACGTATGATAGGCTGGTCGTTTCCGTTGGCGTCCTGCTTTGCCGCTTCCTCGGCCTCCTGCTGTGCCTTGGTCTTGCCGCCCTTTGATTCAAGGAACTCCTTTGCGTCGTCGATAGCCTTCTGAGCTGCGTATATTTCACGAAGCTTTGCAGCTATTTTGGAGGGCTCAGCGATAACGGGCATTATCTTCATCTTGGTGATGATAGACAGATCCTTGAGACCCTTATAGTTGAGGGGGTCGCCTATTGCTACGGTAAGGAATCGCCCGTCCTGCTCTATCGGCACGACCATGTTCTTTTGTGCCATTTCCTCGGGAATAATATTACCGAGCTCTTCAGGGATAGATATAGTATCAAGATCTACATAAGGCATAAAGAGCTGCTTTTCAAGAGCTCTGCAAACCTGCTGCTCGGTAACGATCTTATCTTCTATGAGAATATCAGCTATACGCTTTTTCGTCTCCGAGTTGCGCTGCTTCATGAGCACCTCATCGAGCTGTTCCTCAGTAATATCTCCCGAATTTATCAGGATCTGTCCGATTTTCAAGTTACCGGCTTTCATGCTTTCAGCTCCTTACATTGAAGAAAAATTATTAGAATAAGTTGAGATACAGATCTACCATGTTGTACACGAAGTCATTAAATACAAGATAGCATATAAGAGCTACTGCGATATACGGTCCGAATGCAAGGTAAGAGCCTTTGGTATCCTCTTGCTCCTCATTCTCCGTAATTTCCTCTTCTGCTTTCTGCTCTGAAGTCTCTGCCTCTTCCGTATCGGTCCCGCTTACGCTTTCATCGGCTGATGCGGCGTCACCGGTAGGTGCGGATATTATTTCCGGCTCAGGCTCCGCAGTTTTTTCCGCCCTATGGGCAAGTATGCGGACGACTATCATTATTATACAGAAGCATACCGTTGCCGTTATCATTGAAATGATAAAGGCAAATATGGTTCCGGGGAAGCCCGTGATAAGTCCCACCGCTGCAAAAAGCTTGACATCGCCGAAGCCCATGCCTTCTTTTTTGTAGATGAGCATACCGATGAAATCGATAATGAGCATCACGGCAGCGCCGAGTGCAGCTCCCGCAAGAGGAGACCACCATGTGGAATGAAGTATCCCGTAGCCCCTTACCAGGTCATATATACTGACAGCCGCACCGAGAACGGCAATGGCTATCGTAAACTGGTCGGGGATAATGGTGTATTTTATATCGCATATCGCTATCATAAGGGCGCCGATGATAATAAGCGCAAACACTGCAAAGTATATATCATAGCCCTTGTTGAACTGCAGTCTGCACAGCACGAGACAAACGGCGGTCACTGCCGACATGATAATTCCCGAGCGTGCATAATTTACGCGTTTGCCCGACAGAAGCTCGGGCGAGGGAGTTTCGTTATAATCGCACAGCCATGCGGCGGGTATGGTATTTATCACCCTGTAATATAGCCATGCGGCAAAAATTCCGAACAAAGCACAGGCGGCAGTCCATATCATACCGCCCGTGGTATTCAGGTAATTCAAAGGCTGCATAGATCTCAGTCCTTAGCGGTCATATTACTTTGAGCTCTGAGCAGATGCAGCTGCTGAAGCAGATGATGCAAGTGCATCGATGTCTACCTTCTCAAAGTAGTACAGAGCCATCTGGATATTGAAGTCATACTCGGTATTCTGACCTGTAGTAACGACCTTGCTTGTTTCGTCTCCGCCGTTATCAAGCTTAGGCTCTATTTCGATGTTGTTTATATAATACGCACCGTTTGCCTTGAGCTCAAGGTAATCGAGTGTCTTCTTGAGGTCCTCTCTTGTGCCGGAGAACTTGAAGTTGATGCCCGTATATTTAAGCTTGCCGCCTTCTACGGTCGCTCTTCCGAGTGAATCCTGTACGCCTTTGCTTATCGAAATAGAATCTATTTCGTACTTGAGGCTATGGAGCATTGACCTGATCTCGTTAGGCGTCGTAGAAGCGTTTGAGTAAAGTATGGGGTTCTTAGTCTGATACTCCTCTATCATCTCTGCGATGCTTGCCTCTATATCGCTTGCTCTTTCGAGGTAGGAGTTGTAGTAATTTATCTTGCTTGTTGCCGAAGCGTGCTTTGTCTGATAGTCGTCATAGTTCTGAATAAACGGCACCTGTACGGCTATAAGGAAAATTATAGCCATAACGATGATAACGGCTATCGCTATAATAAAGCCTGACACTTTAAACTGTTTCTTACTGTTCATTATTGTTTACCTCCGTCAAAATTGATCTGTATGGATCTGTATTTTCCGATGCTCAACATCTTGCCGACACTGTTTTCATCAAGCGCCTGCAGCACCGGAAGACGAAGATGATGCCTTTGAAGTATCCGAAGTCTCGCTGCCTGAAGTCTTGTCGCCAGTCTTTTCATCAGTAGAAGCGTTATTCTTGCCCTGGAGCTTCTCATTGAGCGCCTGCTGCTCCTTCTCGGAGAGCGCTGCATCCTCGAAGCCCTTTTCGGTAACGTCCATCTGCATCGAAACCCTGTAAATAGTATTTTTTGCTTCGACAGCAGAGGTATTCTGTGCCTTTGATACCGAAAGATCCTCAGACGTAATAAAGAAGCCTGCATCATCGATCTTGTCCTTGAGAGAAACGAAATCGTCATAGGTCTTTACTGCGGTTTCAATATCTATAGTTACATTTTCCTTTTGCTCAGTGGTGTCATATAGCTTTGCGATAGTTATAGCGTCAGTCGAAACGGTCTTATCGACGACCTCTTTATAGATATGGTCTACTATAGTAGACATCTTATATTTTGTAGTGGGAAGAGTCTCAAGATTCTTCTCCATATTTTTGGTGAGCTCGGAATACTTCTTTTCTCTTGCGATAAGGTCCTGCGCATAGTCGAAGCGGGGATCCTTAAGTGTATTCTCATCGTTGTTCTGCTGTATCTGCAGAGCTATCCACCAGCCGCCAATTGCGATCATCCATACGGCAGCTATAAAGCCCAGACCGCCTGCCGCAATATTTCCGAGCTTGTTGCCGCCCTCCTTAGCCATAGCCGAGAGGATATTTGCCTCTCCCTGAAGCAGGTTAGCCTCGGGGATAGGCATTGTA
>ONFW01000216.1 GCA_900317215.1 uncultured Eubacteriales bacterium
ACGAAAAATCGAGGTATCATATAGTCGGGCAGCTTTTGCCGCAGAGTAGTCTCTATTTGCTCCGAGCTGACCGACCTTCCTTTTTTCAGCTGATAATAAGCTGCAAGATATGTAAGCCCGTATTCGTTTTCAAACGCCTTGACGACCGCCGCCTCTACCTCGGGGTGGTCAGTGACTATTCTTACCTCGATCTCCCCCGTCTCAACGCGCTGACCGTTTATCTTGACCATCCAGTCCTTGCGGTTCACGTAGAGGATATTGCCGTCAGGAAGCAGTCTTCCCATATCGCTGGTATGATATAGCACACTGTTTTCGTCATCGGAGAACCTGTCCTTTTCAAACACCTTTGCAGTCTGCTCGGGAAGGTTCATATAGCCCTTTGCAAGATGTCCGCAAATGCATATCTCGCCCTCTTCACCCTGCGGCACTTCATTTCCGCTGTCATCGAGAAGCACAACACGACAGTTGTGATATGCTTTGCCGATAGGTGTGTTGTCATAGGCTTTATCGAGATCAAACGCCAGCGCGCAGTAAGTCTCTGAAGTACCATAGATATTGACGATCTGAAACTCGTCCGTGTAGAAATTTGCAAGCCTTTCTCCTGCTGTCTTGACTACCCTGAGAGTTGAACAGTGTATATCCAGACGCTTGAGCATATTCGGGTTTATATACATTACTGTAATGCCGTTTTCGCGAATGGCATTCCTGACGTATTTCAGGTCCTTGCGTTCCTCTGTGTTAAGTATGATGAGCTGAGCGCCGACGATAAGCGTATCGTAGACCTCGGCTACCGACCACGCAAAGCTGAAGCTTACAAGCCCGAGAGTTTTATCGTCCTCGCGCATACGGCACATGACCTGATCTCTCTCAAGCGAATCATAGAATGAACGATGAGTATGTATAACACCCTTCGGGTTGCCCGTAGAGCCTGATGTATAGATAAGATAAGAAATGTCATCTTCAGATGTCTCTGCATTTTCTTCTATCGGCTCATAAGCCATTGCCTCGCGGATAAAGGCTTCGTCTATTACTATCTGTGCGCCGCAGTCGTTTTTGATGTAATCTATACGGTCCTGCGGATACTCCGGCAGCAGCGGTGCATAGCCGCAGCCTGCTCTCAGCGCTCCGATCTCGGCAACTACGTAATCGATACAGCGCGGCAGAACGATCGGAACGATAGCCCCTCTACCTGCGCCTTTTGCTATCAGCGCGGCGGCGATCCTTCCTGTAAGGGTCAGAAGCTCTCCTCCTGTCAGACTGCGCCCGGAGAAGTTCT
Source organism: uncultured Eubacteriales bacterium (assembly GCA_900317215.1). GTDB lineage: Bacteria > Bacillota > Clostridia > Oscillospirales > Acutalibacteraceae > UBA1213. Next base: position 1,277 of record ONFW01000216.1, read on the forward strand.
CGGTCAGCATTGTTTTGTCGCGGTTCTGCTCAAACACCTGAACAAGACGGGTGGTCAATAAGCTCATTGTGGTGTCCTCCAAATATTTTGATAGACCTTATAGCTTTTAAAACTGAAATAATATAAGAATTAACTAAAATAATTCCGTATTTGTTATATTATACCATAACAAATCAATAAAAGCCATACAAAAACAGTTATATCTCAATATGAACTATGCTATCACGAGCTTATTAAAGTGCTATGCTACTTATATCATATTCGCTGACAGGACGGATCAGCTGTTTTCATTAGCGGTAAGAAGAATTATTATTGCTATATTATGTGACATCGTTGAAAATTTTTGCCTATTCTGCCATAATAACATTAATCATACAATAGGAGATGTGCAATATGAGATCAACTGTTAAAAAAGTGCTTTCGGTAATGATGATCTTCTCTTTGCTTTTCGTTACCGGCGCAGTACTATCCGAACACCTGAATTTAAGCGTAAGCGCTGCCGATACAGCCGGTACATTTGAATATGTACATGATCCAAGGCTCAATCCTTCGGCAATGGAAGATATTACAGAGGATAAAACTGCTGTGTACGGCTTTCGTCCAAATGACAGCGGCAGTCTGAAGCAATATGCTTCTTATAACTGGACCGACCCTGTGAGCGTTGAAGAATGGCGCCGTGAACGTATCGAGTATCATGTAAGTATAGAATCAATGTATGAACTCCTTTATAAAATGATTGCAGAAAACAAAAGTACAAAGGAGATCGTCTGTGCCGTAAGTCAAAGACGAAACGAGATCCGGATAGAGTCTTATGCCGACAATCCTGAAGGACTTGCTGTCATGAAGGAAAGAAACCTTGAAAGGTTCGGGCATGAGGAAGGTCCTCTGCCTGATGAGCTTTTTGA
>ONFW01000047.1 GCA_900317215.1 uncultured Eubacteriales bacterium
ACCTTCATGGTCTGCGAGGCGGTGGGTTGCTTAAAAATATGTGCGTCAAAACACGACAGCGCAGGCACTGCGCCCGGAGCAGACCTTTACGGTCTGCGAGGCGGTGGATTATCTGAACAAGCTGCTGCGTTATAAATCGTCCCGTGCGGTCACGCACTGGAGGCACTTCGCCCGTGGCTTTTATAACAGGCATGAAAACGCTTTTAGGCAACGATTATGAAATAATCAAAAAAACTGTTGACAAATCCGAAATGCAGTGTTATAATAAACCTATCATTTCAGTAGGAATACTAAGTTTAGAAGTGAGGTAATTATTATGTACAGAAGACTGAGAGAACGATGTTGACGCAATAACAGCCTTTCAGCCAACAAAAAACAAAAATATTATTTATAGGAGAGATCATTATGAAATTATATCAGAATATCACAGAGCTTATCGGAGGAACTCCGCTTCTTGAACTGAAAAGACTTGAAAAGGAGCTTGCGCTTGAGGCAAGGATCGCTGCAAAGCTTGAATACTTCAATCCCGCAGGAAGCGTTAAGGACAGAATAGCCAAGGCTATGATCGACGACGCAGAGGAAAAGGGTCTGCTGAACAAAAACTCCGTAATTATTGAGCCAACAAGCGGAAATACCGGTATCGGTCTTGCTGCAGTTGCTGCATCAAGAGGCTACCGTATTATTCTCACAATGCCCGAAACGATGAGTGTTGAGAGAAGGAACCTCCTCAAGGCATACGGAGCAGAGCTTGTTCTCACCGACGGCTCAAAGGGCATGAAGGGAGCTATCGAAAAGGCTAACGAGCTTGCAAAGGAGCTTCCTGAAAGCTTTATTCCCGGACAGTTTGTTAATCCGGCAAATCCTCAGGCACATATCAGGTCAACCGGCCCAGAGATATGGAACGATACTGACGGTGAAGTAGATATTTTTGTCGCAGGCGTCGGCACAGGCGGAACACTTTCCGGCGTGGGCAATTATCTCAAGTCAAAAAAGCCGGACGTTAAGGTCGTTGCTGTAGAGCCCGCCGGCTCGCCTGTTCTTTCAAAAGGCGTTGCAGGCCCTCATAAGATACAGGGCATTGGAGCAGGCTTTGTTCCGGATACTCTTGATACGTCCGTATATAACGAGATAATCGCAGTCGAGAATGATGATGCGTTCAGGTTCGGAAAGCTCGTAGCCCGTAAGGAAGGCTTCCTCGTGGGTATTTCCTCCGGCGCAGCTCTTTATGCGGCTGTCGAGCTTGCAAAAAGACCTGAGAACAAAGGAAAGCTTATTGTCGCTCTTCTTCCCGATACAGGCGACCGTTATCTTTCAACTCCCCTTTTTGCAGAATAACTCCATTAAACAATGGAGGAGCGATGTCGTCAACAAGCATTGAAGGCTTCGACTTCTTCGTTAGTTATATTTCTCCATTTCCCATCACACCGCCCGAAAGCAGTCTCAACAACTGCTCTCGGGCGATTTTTTCAGAACAGAAAAGATACTCCTGCAAATCTTGGAAATAACGCCCCCACAGAAACCTGATTATCAGTCGAAGGCTTCTTTCCGAGCGGTTCAAATCGCAAAAGCGCTTTCCGTGTTTTTGTCATGCTCCCGTCTTGACAATAATGACGAAAAATAGGATAATGATAATATGTCGATGCGAGAGTTTCCGGCTCTGCGCAGAAAAATAAGGAGGATCAGTTATGAATGCAGTGATAACCGTTTTAGGAAAGGATACTGTAGGTATACTCGCCAAGGTATCAACAGAATGCGCCGAGGTCGGCGTTAATATACTTGAGGTGACACAGTCCGTGCTTCAGGGAATGTTCGCAATGATAATGTTCGTAGATATCACAGGCTGCACTGTTCCCTTTTCCAGACTTGTTGATTCGCTCACCGAAAAGGGCGAGGAAATGGGCTGCAGGATCCATGTTATGCATGAGGATATATTCAATGCAATGCATAAGATATGACCCGAGGAAGGACGGTAGTTTTTCAGATGATCAATTCACATGACATACTTGAGACCATAAATATGATAGACCACGAGAATCTTGACGTGAGAACTATCACTATGGGCATCTCCCTGCTCGACTGTATAGACGATAATATCGACAAAGCATGCGAAAAGCTTTATGACAAGATCTGCCGCTATGCAGAAAACCTTGTCAAGACGGGCGAGGACATAAGCAAGGAGTACGGGATACCGATTATCCATAAAAGAATAGCTGTCACTCCGATAGCTATGCTTGCGGCGGCCTGTCCCACCATGAGCCCTGTAAAATTTGCCAAGGCGCTCGACAGAGCAGCCGATAAGGTAGGCGTAAACTTTGTGGGCGGCTATTCCGCTCTTGTACACAAGGGCTTCGGCCCCGGTGACTACGCTCTTATCGAGAGTATTCCCGAGGCTCTTGCCTCTACGGAAAAGGTCTGCTCATCTGTTAACATAGGAAGCACAAAGGCGGGCATCAATATGGACGCCGTCGAAAAAATGGGCAAGGTGATCCGCCGCTGTGCAGAGCTTACTGCAGACCGTGACTGCATCGGCGCCGCAAAGCTTGTCGTATTTTGCAATGCACCCGAGGATAATCCTTTCATGGCAGGCGCATTTCACGGTGCAGGAGAGCCGGACTGCGTTATCAATGTTGGCGTATCTGGTCCCGGAGTTGTCAGGGCTGCTCTTGCAAAGGCAGGAGACTGCAATATAACCGAGGTAGCCGATATTGTCAAAAAGACAGCCTTTAAGATCACGAGAACCGGACAGCTTGTTGCCAAGGAAGCCTCAAAGCGACTGAGCGTTCCCTTCGGTATTGTTGACCTGTCACTTGCACCGACACCGGCAATTGGTGATTCGGTTGCATATATACTTGAAGAAATGGGACTTGAGCAGTGCGGCGCTCACGGCACAACAGCCTGCCTCGCTTTGCTGAACGACGCTGTCAAGAAGGGCGGAGTTATGGCTTCTTCTCATGTTGGCGGACTCTCGGGTGCATTCATCCCTGTCACAGAGGACGCAGGCATGATAGAGGCGGCAAGAAGCAAGGCTCTCTCTCTCACCAAGCTTGAAGCGATGACGGCGGTCTGCTCTGTCGGACTTGACATGATCGCTATTCCCGGTGATACCTCAGCCGATATAATATCGGGTATCATAGCAGACGAAGCGGCTATCGGCATGGTAAATTCAAAAACCACAGCAGTGAGACTGATACCCGCAATAGGCAAAAAGGCGGGCGAGGAGCTGAATTTCGGCGGCCTGCTCGGAAACGGTCCCATTATGGACATAAACCCGAAATCTCCGGCAAAATTTATTTCAAGGGGCGGAAGGATACCTGCTCCTATGCAGAGCCTTAAAAACTGACGAAACATAACAAAGATCAATATGCCTTCGTACTGAACGGAATCATTTGTTCCTGTCTCGCAATTTGTCACATTATTATATTAATCAGCATTTATGATCCGATCGGTACATCTCGACAGGCAAATACTTACAAAATGAAAGGGAAATCTCCATGCCAAAAAGAAGAGCAATTATTCCACTTGTAACAGCAATTATCCTTGGATTGATATGCTTTATTTTAACAATGGTTTTCACTATTATGTCGGCTGTCAATGTAAACGATTTGAAAAAATCTTATTCGCGCGTTTATGGAAGCTCCATTGATACAAAATCACTTGATATGCTGCCATTTGCAGAGTTTTGCATTTGTCTGCTGTTAACTATATTAATCATTGCACCGATTCTGTCCGCGCTGCACCTCACAAGCGCACTGGATCAGAAAAACAGTATCACCTACATGAAGGCAAACAAGCTTGAGCCTCTGCCGATACCGCGCAAAAAATCTGTAGCCGCGATGATAGAAGCGTTTATTATCCTGGTTTTAGGATTTTTTACATCAACTTTTTCAGGCGCAATGAACGGATGGAAACAATACAATTGGTCCTATTTCATTGGCGCAATGATAATAGTTTTTGTCTATTCTGTGCTGCACTTCGTCATTGCCTGTATCACACTTTCTATAGACGATCATAATCTTTTTCTTTCCACGGGAAGCTATACCGGTACTGTTAACACCCAATATAACATGACGCCTGCATACACTCCGCAAGTCCCCTATTCTCCGCAGTATCCGCCACAGCAGAGCTCGCAGTATCCGCCGCAGCAAAGTTCGCAATATCCCACGCAGCAATATATTGATCCTGCAAATTATGCACCGAACGCATACAACAAAAAGGGCAATCTGTAATACAAAAACGATAAAGCGTCGCTCACTGTTTAGGTGGAGCGGCGCTTTATTCTTTACTGTCCCCTGAATCCGTGATAATCCAAGGCAAAAAAGTTTCGCTCAAGTCTTTTCAAAGGAATGCAGTTTTCAAGAACAGAGCCCTTGGTCTATGCTCGCAGGCAGCGAAACTCTTTATACTGAGAATCCCTCGGCAATGGGTGAATTCAAAAAAACCGCCGCACCTGAAAGGTGCGGCGGACA
>ONFW01000244.1 GCA_900317215.1 uncultured Eubacteriales bacterium
ATCGGCGATCATCATGCAAAGATGATCGTTATCTATCATAAAGAAATCATAGAAATCTCCCCCCACCTCTTTGGCAGGATCCATTTTCGCATAAATGTCAAATTCCGCTCTGTCGGGAAAGGCAGGAAACTCACTTGGTATCATATCGTTCTGGATACGAATCGCTGTATTAAGCTCTGCGACCCTGAGTTCTTTTTCGATCTCCTCCTCGTGCTTTTTACGGATCTTTTTCATCCTGGCTTTATAGATCACCAATACTGCGGCCACTGTCATCAATACAATCAAAAGCCCTGTGAGGATATAAAACCAGACCTCCTCATAATATGCCTTTTGCTTCGTTATCCTGACACTCAGAGTACGACCTGTCTTGTCAGCGGGAGATGTAACTCTCATCACAAAGCTGTATTCACCGCCGTGGAGATTAGTATAATCTATCGGAACAAGTGCGCTCTGACTTACAGTTGTTTCTCTGCTGTCCAAGCCCTCAAGACGGTAGGTTATCTGGGGGGAGGTCAGCGAATAGTTGAATACATAGGCGTAAACGGTCAGCTTTATGACATCTGAAGCTATAGTAAAGCTTCCGTTTTCATCAGGATAGATCATTTCTCCGTCGGCTTCTACAAAAGGAACATCTGCTTTTATCTCTACAGGCTCCTGAAAGGCCTCATCTATATTCACCTTTGAAATTCCGGTGTTTCCTGCGATATACAGCTCACCTTCTGAGGTCAGATCGCTGTAGGAGTTAGCTGTCGTGATGCGTGGCAGACCATTGGCTATCCCGTAATACACGCAGTTCATGCTTTCTTTATTTGAAAGCATCTGCTCAGTCGGAACAACATAAATACCGTCACCGCTCAGCACCCACATTTCGTCCTTGCTGTTCTGATATAGATCAAAATTATTTTTGCAGGGAAAATATGTTACGGTAGTTATTCTATACCCTTTTGTCATATACGCAATTGAGTCCTCTGTAATAATCCAGAAAACATCGCGTATCCTGTCCTTTTTGATGCGCATGATGTCGCCGGAGGTCAGACCGTCTTTTTTGTCAAAATTACTTATACTTCCATTCCTGTCTATGATATATATCCCGTTTCCGTCCGAGCCGAGCAGGATATCACCGTTCAGTCCTTCCTCAACGGAAATAAGGTCTGTGTTTTTTAGACCGTCCTTTTCTCTGTAAGACCTTATCACCCTCCTGTCCTTCTCCTCCGTCATCTGTTGCGACAGTTTCATCAGGCAGATCAATTATTCCGCTGTGTTCTGTTTTTTCTGATTCCGATAAGACGGAGGAGGCCTCCTGCTCTGCCAAAACAGACACAGGAGCGCTTATAGAAAAGAAGCCTCCAAAGACTACTGACGCACATATACATAAAACAGTTAATACAAACCTTTTTTCTATCGCTTTTTTTGTTTTTTTCACCTTATCAGCTCCCAGGCGGTTCTTTATTTGACAGCTTTATCCTTGCAGCAGCCAAATGCTCCGCCGTTGTTCACATAATATACTTTCATTATTCTATCATTGCTGTCTGCTTAATGTCAAGGCACATTCCGGCGGCAAGCTGCTGCTCCCATGTTCAGACACAGAAAATATCCGTTGCGCCCCACAACCCTGCAGACCAAAGTTGAATGCCTTTGAGAAATATGCTATAATACATGTATGCTTCATACCAGTTTGAAACAGACAAACTCATTTCCCATTTTAACTGCAAAAACACCCATACTATCACAGATGATTCATGAGGGCTTATTATGAACATTACCGTCAGCAAAAGCAAATCCGTGCTTACTGTCATTCTTGACGGCAGACTGGACACCTTTTCTTCCCCAATGCTGGAAACCAAATTAGAAGAAGCATTGTCGAATGACATCAAAAAGCTTGTATTTGACTGCGAAAAGCTGGAATACATCTCCAGCGCAGGTCTGAGGGTGCTTGCGGTGGCTTTGTCGGCTATGGAGGACAGAGGCAAAATGTTGATGAAAAATGTATCCGACGATATCCGAGAGGTCTTTGAGGTGACCAGCTTTATTGATTTTCTGACTATCATCTGAGGAGATACAGTATGAAAACATTGGACACCCAAGCAGTTAAGGAAAATCTGCCTAAGATATTACAGTTTATAGGTCATGAGCTGGACGGTATCAATTGCAGCCAAAAGGCAAGGATACAGCTTGAAACGGCTGTTGAAGAGATATTCGTCAATATCTCAAGCTATGCCTATGATACCGGAACAGGACCGGCACAGATACGTGTAGAAACTGTTCGTGAGCCTGCTGCCGTCATTATCAGCTTTATAGACAACGGGATACCTTATGATCCTCTTAAAAGTTATGCTCCCGATAAAAATGCATCTCTCAGCGACAGAACAAAAGGCGGTCTGGGCATTCTTCTTGTCAGAAAAACCATGACTGAAATCAGCTATGAATATAAGAACGGCTCAAATATCCTTACCATAAAAAAG
>ONFW01000039.1 GCA_900317215.1 uncultured Eubacteriales bacterium
GCCTTTTCAAAGGGCGCAGTGCTTTGACAAAACAGGCTTTTTCAAGATGTTATGGCGCGGCTTTGAAGTAAAACACGCTTATGAAGTAAGCGAGCGCAGCGAGCGAGGGCGCGAATCGTCCAGTGCGGTCACGCACTTTATGTAAATATATCTGTAATAAAATGAGCCAAAGCTCTTGATTTTGTCGGAATTATGTGTTATCATTGATAAGTATTGTTGAACAATAGCTGTTTTTTAGGAGGATCATAATATTATGGGAATTTGGCAGATCGTTGTAGGCATTGCAGTTCTTATTCTGGCTGTGGTCATGATAATCATTATCATTCTGCAGGAGGGTCATGATTCCGGTCTCGGAACAATTACCGGCGGCGCCGACTCATTCATGAAGCGCGGCAAGGCAAAAACTGCGGACGCTCTTTTCGCTAAGCTCACCAAGTACTGCGCTATCATCTTTTTTGTATTTGTCTGTGTACTCAATATGCTCTCATATTTCGGCTGGACAGGCAAGCCCAAGGCTGAAACAAAGGGCGAGACGATAGAAAGCTCAGCAAGCGCAGATACCTCAGAGCAGACCTCGGAGCAGGCTGCGGCGGAAATTTCGGGCGAGACTTCTACAGAAGCTTCAACAGAGGCATCAACTCAGGCTTCAACAGAGGCATCGGCTCAGGCTTCAACAGAAGCATCAACTCAGGCTTCAACTGAGGCTTCAACAGAGGCATCAACTCAGGCTTCAACAGAGGCATCAACTCAGGCGTCTGCACAGGCTTCGACAGAGACATCGGCTGCTCAGACATCTGCAACACCGAACTCACAGGCTTGATAATAATGCAGAAAACGCAGCAGCTTCAATGAGCTTCATTGAGGCTGCTTTTTTTAAGGAGCATATATGAGCATTCACATCGAACTGCCCGAAAGGGTAAGATACCTGATCAACAAACTGCGCTCGGCAGGTCATGAGGCCTATGTGGTGGGCGGCTGCGTGCGCGACAGCATTATGGGCAGAAAGCCCGAGGACTGGGATATATGCACCTCTGCTCTGCCCGGACAGACCGAGAGCTGTCTCGGGCTGCCTACGATAATAAAAAACGGCGTGAAGCACGGCACCGTCACTGTCCGACTCATGGACGAGAACTTTGAGATAACCACCTTCCGCACGGACGGCTGCTACACCGATAACCGCCGCCCCGGCAGCGTTACCTTTGTCAGCGATATCAACGCCGACCTTGCCCGCCGTGACCTCACCGTTAACGCCCTTGCCTATAATGACGAGACAGGGCTTGTTGACCCCTTCGGCGGTCTTGACGATATTAACAGACGTATAATACGCTGTGTGGGAAAGCCCTCAGACCGCTATAACGAGGACGGACTCCGCCTTATGCGAACGGTAAGGTTCGCTTCCGTTCTCGGCTTCGATATAGAACAGGCAACATCAAAGGCAGTGCATGAGAACAGGGAGCTTCTGCACAATATCTCTGCGGAGCGCCTTGCAAGCGAGCTTATCAAGCTGCTCTCGGGCAGAAATGTCGAAAGGGTGCTTCTTGAATATCCCGACCTTATCGGAGTGTTCATTCCCGAGCTTCTGCCTATGGTCGGTCTTGAACAGAGGAATCCTCACCACTGCTATGATGTCTGGACCCATACTGTAAAGGCGGTATCCTTGATAGAAAACGAAAGACTGCTAAGACTGTGCGCCCTCTTTCATGACTTTGGCAAGCCGGACTGCTTTACAACAGACGAGAACGGCACGGGACATTTTCACGGCCACCCCAAGCGCAGCGCCGAGCTGTGCGACAACATAATGAGGCGTCTCAGGCTTGACAACAGGACGATAGACAGCGCCGTAACGCTGATAAAGCTGCACGACCTGCGACCGCCTGCAAAGCCGAAAAACGTGAGGCTCCTTCTGTCAAAGACAGGCGAGGAGCTTTTCCCGAAGCTTCTGGAGCTCAAACGCGCCGACGCCCTTGCACAGAGCAGCTATATGCGTACGGAAAAGCTCCGCTATATCGACGACCTTCGCCGCATTTTCAGGCAGGAGATAGCAGCAGGCTCGGCATATAATGTAAAAATGCTTAAAATAAACGGCTCAGATCTCATTGCTGAGGGCTTTGCTCCGGGCAGGGCTCTCGGAGAAACTCTCAACGCCCTGCTCAGCGAGGTCATTGAGGGAGAGCTGCCCAATGAGAGGCAGGCGCTTCTCGGCGCGGCAAGGCGCTTGAGAGAGCAGTAAGCTTAACGATAAGAACGGACATTACAAATAACAAGAAGGAGTGTAAAGACCATGAAAAACAGATTAGCCCTGCTGCTTGCGGCGCTGACAGTAATGTCGGCTCTCACAGCCTGTACCTCAAACGGCACGGAGAGCAGCCTCTTTTCTTTCTCTACGGATAGCCTGCAGGCGTCAGTCTCAGAGAACGCCTCTGCGGAGAGCGTGACCGAAAGCCCCTCCGAAGACCCCGAGACAACAAGTCACGAGCCCTCGGCTGATCCTTCTCAGGCTCAGCAAAGCTCAAAGGCTGAGCAGTCTTCAAAGGCTGAGCAGTCCTCTAAGGCTCAGCAAAGCTCACAGGCACAGCAGAGCTCTCAGGCACAGCAAAGCTCACAGGCTCAGCAGAGCTCACAGGCTCAGCAAAGCTCACAGGCTCAGCAAAGCTCACAGGCACAGCAGAGCTCACAGGCTCAGCAGAGCTCACAGGCTCAGCAGAGCTCGCAGCCTCAGCAGAGCTCACAGCCGCAGCAAAGCTCACAGCCGCAGCAAAGCTCACAGCCGCAGCAAAGCTCTCAGCCGCAGCAAAGCTCACAGCCTCAGCAAAGCTCACAGCCCGAACCGCAGCCCGAGCCTGCCGTTGAAACGGATATCGGCGGCATGGCTTTGTATAACGAGCTTTTTAAGATAGAAAACAAGGTCTCGGTGAGCATAAAAATGGACAGCTCCGAGATAGATAAGCTGCAGGCGGACTATATGAAATACAGCGCAGCAGGCGGTGATAAAAAATCCGAGATATACCGCAAGGCCGACATCACCGTTACAGTCAACGGAAGGAGCTATGAGATCGACGAGGTAGGTATAAGACTAAAGGGAAATCAGTCTCTCGAGCCGTTCTATTCTCAGGACGGCACGCCGAATATCTGCAGCTTCAAGCTCAGCTTTGACGAGACGTTTGACGACAAGGACGAATACGGCTCCTCCGCAAAGACATGGACGGACAAGGCGGCACGTGAAAAAAGGAAAAAGCGCAAGCTTGCCACCCTCAACGAGCTTGATATAAAATGGAATATCTGCTACGACATGACCAACATCAGAGAGGTCTATGCAACAAAGCTGTTTGAGGCGGCAGATGTTCTTGTGCAGAAGATAGGTCTTTCACAGCTCAGCGTCAACGGAAATAATTACGGACTTGTGAAGATATACGAGCCGATAGACAAGACCTTCCTCGAGAAGCGTCTGCCCTCGTCGGCTATCGGCGGCGACCTCTACAAATGCATGTGGTCTGACTGCAACAACAGCGGTACTCATACGGGTCGCTGGACGGGGACCACCTACAAAACGGACAATTCCTACGGTATTCAGGACAACAGCAGGGGGATAAGATTCAACTTTAACCTCAAGACGAACAAAAAGACCTCCAAGCACGATTCTCTCAAAAACTTCCTCAGCGTGATAAACAAAAGAGGCGTCACAAGGGAGGAGCTTGAAAAGGTGCTTGACGTTGACTATTACGCCTCGTTCATGGCGGCGTCTTATTTTGCCGGCGACCCGGACGATATACGCAACAATTTCAACAATCACTATCTCTACTTCCGCAAGGACAACGGCAAGGCTATATTCATCGTCTACGATAACGACCGCACCCTCGGCATAACCTACGGACTCAACCGTAACTGCGCCGAGAGAAATCCCTATTCAAACTATGCCGCAACAGGCGGCGACCAGACTAATCCCCTCATCAGAAGCACGGTCTGTCACGATGCGTCACAGTCCCTTATCTATATCAGGGAAAAATACGCCTCAATGCTGAAAAAGCTCTCCGAAACTCCGATGCTCACAAGCGACGCCGATTTCAACAAAATGTACTCCACGGCAAAGGCTAACTATGAGAGCATCATCACACCTTACACACGCTTTGCAAATCAGGAGGAGAGCTTCGGCTTCAGTCTCGACGGCAACAAGAACGGCGGCGACAGGGCGAATATGTCCTTTGAGCAGTTCCGTTCTCAGATAATGGAGACATACAGGACATCTGAGCCTTAACAGCGGTGAATTGCTTCTGCACTGCGGCATTTGATAATTCATTTTAGCAAAAACACGGTTTTTTTCAGGAAGGGGGCTTGGGGGACGACCCTTTGCTTTAAGCAATGGGCTCCTCCGACAATACAAAATATGGAATACAGATTAGAGCTTGGAGCATGGGGAAGTGTTTTCGCCGTGCCGACGGCTGTTGTTGACGAGCATCTCAGGCTTGCGGGAGGAGCGCAGCTAAAGGTGATGCTTTATATCCTGCGTCATGCAGGGGAGGGCTTTACTCCCGAGAGCATAGGTCAGGCGCTGTCAATGCATCAGGCTGATGTCAGCGATTGTGTGCAGTACTGGATAAATGCGGGGCTTTTGTCCTCGCAGGAAGGTATACTTACTCCGCCTCAGCCCGAAGCAGCTTTGCAGGAGGAAGCGGAGCCTGCTGCCGAAAGCCTGACGGACTCACCTGCTCCCGTGCAGGAAAAGCAGCCCAAAAGACTGCCCTCGCGTCCGGAAAAGCCCGATGCGAAATATCTTGCAGAGAGGATAAGGACAGACCCTGCGGTAGAGTTTCTCATGAATTCGGCGGACGAGATCTTCGGCAGGCTCACAAGCGTGAACGACAAGGAGACGCTGCTGCTTATACATGAGTATGACGGACTGCCCGTTGAAGTGCTGATAATGCTTATGCAGTATGCAGCAGGCGAGGGCAAGTGCAATATGCGATATATTGAAAAGCTTGCTATCTCATGGGCTGAGGAGGAGATATTCACCCTCGAGGCCGCAGAGAAAAAGATAAAGGAGCTCTCGGAGAGGACGAGCGCCGCAAAGAGATATCAGCGCATAATCGGGCTTGAAGCCCATTCTCCCACAAAAAAGGAAAAGGACTTTGCCGACCTGTGGCTCAACAAGCGACGCTATCCCGAGGAGCTTATCCGTGAGGCATACGAGATATGCATTGACAACAAGGGAAAATATATCCAGAAATATATAGGCTCTATACTCGAGAGCTGGTTCAAGGCCGGCATAGGCTCCGTTGAGCAGCTAAAAGCGCAGCAGAGCGTGAAAAAGACAAAAGCTTCAAAGGACAGCTACGGCGACACCTTTGACCTTTCGCTTTATGAAAGCATGAGACTTCCGGACGAAGAAGGGTGGGGTCAGGATTGAGTTACTCTAAGGAAGTATACGCTCAGGCGGAGGCTATCCTCGAAAGACGAAGAATGTACTCCGAGCAGGAGCTTGAAAAAAGACGCGAGCTGCTGTATGCCCGTTCACCAAGGGCGGAAAAGCTGGAGCGCATGATAGCAAGGACCTCGGCAGCCGCGGCCAAGGCGGTGCTTGCGGGCGAGGACGTGCGCGCTCAGCTTGAACAGCTCAGGGATAAGAACCTCGCAATGCAGAAGGAGCTTGCGGATATAATAAAGGGCTTCGGCTTTCCGGAGAATTATCTCGAGCCGTGGTACACCTGTGCGGCATGCCGTGACAGAGGAGATATCGACGGCAAAATGTGTGATTGCATGAGGCAGCTCCTCAGAAAAACAGCCTTTGACAGGCTCAACGCGATGTCGCCCCTCAGCCTTTGCGACTTTGACAGCTTTGACCTTGATTACTACCCCAAAACTCCGCCGCAGGACGGGGGAATGAGCTGCTATCAGATAATGAGCAAGACTCTCAGATACTGCCGCCGCTATGCCGACACCTTCTCGACCGACTCAATAAGCCTGCTAATGCAGGGCGGCGCAGGACTGGGCAAGACCCACCTGTCCCTTGCCATAGCCTCACAGCTTATAAACAGGGGCTTCGGCGTGGTTTATGTTTCAGCTCCCGCCCTTACGGACAGGCTTGCAAAGGAGAGCTTTGACTACCGTTACAGAAACGAGGATATGCCCGTATCGCAGACCCTCTCAGACTGCGACCTGCTGATAATTGACGACCTCGGCGCCGAGTTCAGCAACAGGTTCACGGTTTCGGCTCTTTATAATATAATCAACACAAGGCTCATTCTCTCAAAGCCTATGATAATAAGCACGAATCTCACACTCAGCGAGATACGGGAGCAGTACAGCCAGAGGATAACCTCACGCATAATAGGCGAATTTATCAGACTTGAATTTGCCGGCAGGGACATAAGACAGCTAAAGCGCATAAGTCAGAAGCCCGACGGCGGCACCTGACTTTATCGTAAGCCGGCACTTCATATCATAAAAAAGAGGAGACGTTAATATGTCAAAGATACTTCTCAGCGCAGACAGCACCTGCGATATCTCCGGAGAGCTGCTTGAAAGCACGGGAGCAAGGCTTTTCCCTATGCACATAATTCTGGGCGAAAAAAGCTACAATGACGGCGTGGACATAAAGCCCGACGATATCTACGCGAATTTCAATGCGACAGGCAGGCTTCCTAAAACGGCGGCAGTCAATGTCGGTGAATATTATGACCACTTCAAGCCCTTTGTGGAGCAGGGCTATGATATCATTCACATCAATTTAGGCTCAGCTCTTTCAAGCTCTTATCAGAACTGTGTAGCCGCAGCTAAAAAGCTGGGACATCTCTATCCCGTTGACTCCTGCAATCTTTCCTCAGGCTCGGGTCATCTTGTTATAGAGGCGTCAAAAATGATAAAGGAGGGTCTGCCTGCCTCAGAGATAGCACAGCAGCTCCGCGCTCTCACACCAAAGTGTCACACAAGCTTTGTTATCGACAAGCTGGACTATCTCCGTGCAGGAGGACGCTGCTCCACTCTCGCAATGCTGGGGGCTAATCTGCTCAGGATAAAGCCGAGCATCAATGTCAACAACAGTGACGGCTCAATGACGGTGGGCAAAAAATACAGAGGCCCTCTTGAAAAGGTGCTGGTCACTTATGTTCATGAAAAACTCGAACAGTACGATAAGATAAGGGACGAGCGCATCTTTGTCACTCATGCAGGTATCGGAGAAAAATATGTAAAGATAGTCCGTGACGAGGTGGAGAAGCTTAAATATTTCCGCAATATCTATACCGAACGTGCAAGCTGCACTATCTCCTCTCACTGCGGCCCGGGAACGATTGGTATACTCTTTATGACGGAATAACACGGCGCAGACAGTCCGGCTTTGCAATAAAGGAGGGATAAAATGAAAACAGAGGATAACGAGCTGATATTGAAAATACTTGAGGAGCAGGGGGAGCCTGTTGAGAGAAAGGAGCTTCTCCGTCTTTCGGGGCTTGACGCCAACTCCTTCAACAACGCCGTCTCTCTGCTCGAGGCAACGGGAGAGGCCGTACGTCTCGGGGGCAAAAAAATGCTTGCCCTGCCGTCTCAGGCGGGATATGTGAGGGCAACGGTGGTGCGGCTCAACAAGAGCTTTCTTTTTGCCGAGCCCGAGGACACCATAAAGGAGGATATCTTTGTCTCCGCGTCCGATTCAAGAGGTGCAATGCCCGGGGACAGAGTAATGCTCAGGGATATCACCGCCTCGGAAAAGGGCTTTTCGGGCAAGGTAGACAAGATACTTCAAAAGGGCTCACGCATAATAACGGGAATGTTCACCCGTGAGAGAGGCAGAGCCTCTCAGGCTCATGTCCTTCCCGACAGCGGTATCGGCTATTCTCTCAGGGTCGTCAAGGGCGGAGAGCTGAAAGCAAAAAACGGCGACAAGGTAAAGGCGGCAGTCTCCTATGACCCTAAAACGGGACATATCACCGCCCGTGTGATACATATATACGGCAGAGCCGACAGCGCTAAGATATGCTCCGACGCGATAATCGACTCCTGCGGGATCCCCTCAAAATTCTCCGTCGCCGTTAAGCATCAGGCCGCCCTTAAGGCTGCCGAGCCTATAACCGAGCAGGAGATATCAAGGCGTCTCGACCTCAGGGACGAGGCGATATTCACTATAGACGGCGCCGACGCCAAGGACCTTGACGACGCTATCTCAGTGAAAAGGCTTGATAACGGCTATGAGCTGGGCGTTCATATTGCCGACGTCTCCCATTATGTCACACAGGGCAGTCTGCTCGATGAGGCCGCCATGGACAGGGGTACCTCGGTCTATTTTGCCGACAGAGTAATACCCATGCTCCCCGTTGAGATATCAAACGGCTGCTGCTCCCTTAATGCAGGCGTAAATAAGCTTGCCTTCTCCTGCATAATGAAGCTGGACTCAAAGGGAGAGCTTGTTGACTACCGCTTTGAAAAGAGCGTGATAGTATCAAGGGTGAGGGGTGTGTATTCCGAGGTCAACGCTATTTTTGACGGCTCTGCGGACGAGGCTCTCAGGGAGAAGTATGCTCCCGTTGAGGAGGGTCTTACAGTCGGCAGAGAGCTTGCCCTGCTTTTAAAGGCAAGGGCAAAGCAGAGGGGCGAGCTGGAGATAGATACTACCGAGCTTCGCTTTGTGCTTGACGAAAGAGGTGTATGCGTAGATGTCTCCGAGCGTGAAAGGGGAGAGGCTGAGGAGCTTATCGAGCAGTTCATGATAGCCGCAAACAGGAGCGCAGCCCTTTATGCCAAAAGCGCCCTGATACCCTTTGTATACCGTGTGCATGAGGCTCCCGAGGAGGAGCGTCTTGACAGTCTTGCACAGCTTGCCGCAGCCTGCGGCTTCCAGACAAGGAGGCTGAAGCGCGGGGTAAGACAGACCGACCTTGCCGAGCTTATTAACAAGGCAAGGCAGACAAAATACGCAAAGCTCATCTCCACTCAGGTGCTAAGGACTATGGCAAAGGCAAGATACGACACAAAGCCCCTTGGACACTTCGGCTTATCATTGGAGGATTACTGTCACTTTACATCTCCTATAAGGCGCTACCCCGACACCTCGATACACCGCATCCTCACCGCACTTATTTCGGGCGAGCCGATAGACGAGATACAGCGGCGCTACGGTGATTTTGCAGAACTCAGCGCAAAGCAGTCCTCACAAAGAGAGCTGCGGGCAATGCGAGCAGAGCGTGAGGCTGAAAAATGCTACGCCGCCGAGTATATGACCTCACACATCGGAGAGGTGTATGAGGGGATAATATCGGGCGTTACTGTAAAGGGCTTTTTCGCTTCCCTTCCCAACGGGATAGAGGGCTTTGTAAGCCTTGTAGACGACGAGCACGCATTTTTTGAATTTGACGGCACGGCTTCTACCACGGACAGGCGCACAGGAAAGAGCTTTTCCATTGGCGACAGCGTCACTGTAAGGGTAACTAACGCCTCTGTTCCCATGGGAACGATAGACCTTGAGCTGTTTACCGGCAGTCAGGATAATAAAGACTGAGCCGCCCCCACAGAATGTGAATCGTAATTTGTATTCACCTTTGTGACACCAGCCTTATCGGCATAACGGGCGCGCATGGTCAGAAGAAATCAGGCGGCAGACTGCTTGCGGAACGCTCATAAAGCTCCATTTCCGACATATCCAGAGTGCTTTCGACCACGTCATTACGGTCGTTTGTGCTGTCAGGCAGCTCGTCCTGTGCAATATCCTCAAAGCCCTTGAGACGGTCAAGTATATCGACCACGCTGTATGTCTCATAGTCGGCATATTCATCTTCAAGAATACTTTCCTTTTTACGGGGCTGTCCCTTGCTTTTCGGGACAGTCCTTTTTTTGGCGTCATCTGAGAGCCACAGGTCGATATAGCCCTCGGTCGCCCTGTGACTGCGCTGCTTTTCGGGGTTAGAGCAGAGATATTTCCTTATACGTTCAAGGCTTTGCATAACATCTATCCTGTTATAGGTCTTTTCAAGCTCCTTTAGCTTTTCCCTTGTAAGGCAGTAATCGCCGCCGTGTGCAGGAAAACGCATAACGACCTCACAGTTATCCCTCTGTGTGTGTGTGCTTGCGTCCTCATTCGGGCGTTTATCCCGTGCAGAAGAGCCACCCGTGACTTCATAATCAATTTCAAAAAAACTCTCAGGTGTGTGTGTTGTTCCGTGTTTTTCTGTTCTGCGCTGACCATGGAAAGCGCTCTTACCTTCACTACACTCAACTTGACTTTCCTTTTCTTTATTTACCTTACCTTTACTTACCTCTGACGCAGAGTTTGAAAAAACGTGTGCAGCAGTTTCTTTTACCTCTGACGCAGAATCATTGCAGTGGTGTGTATCAGACGCAGTGCTGCTCCTATCCGATGTATCAAAACACGGGAGCGGCAGCTTGCCGCCCTCTGACGCAGAGTTAGAAAAAGTGTGTGCGGCAGTTCCTTTCATCTCTGATACAGAATCGTTGCAGTGGTGTTCATCAAAATCAGTGCTGCTCCTATCCGATGTATCAAAACACGGGAGCGGCAGACTGACGATATCTGCCGAAGAATTGCCGCCCTGAGCTTCAATTTCCTTCGTCTCTGTCTCCTTCAGCTCATAGATGTCTCTGTCGTTAAGATATACCTGCTCACGCTCCTCTGTGAAATATGTCTCCTGATAGATAGAGGGTCTGATATGGTTATGGTGCTTCCAATGCCTGATAAGACATACTCCGCTTTCAAAGATGAATATGTAGCCCTTATCCCTGAGAAGCTGCAGGTCGGTCACATCTGCGCCGCAAAAGCCGAGGATAAGCCTTGTGTTACCTGCAAAACCGTCGTCGTCCGCCCTGAGTATCAGGTTATAATAAAGATACTGCGCTCTAATGGGCAGCTCCATGAATTTATTCGTTTCTACCAATGCAAGCTTTATCATTCTCTGTGATGCCATTTATGTTTTCTCCTTTATATTATAGTTAATGCTGTCCGCCGCTTCGATGAAGCCCGGTGCGTTACAGTCCTTCATATATCCCTGTAAATACGGACTAATTCGACCTCAAAAGGTCGAATCTTCAAAATATTACACAATTGTTTTTTCGGATAATGTATATTCATAATGAAAAAAGCCGTATTTTTCACAAAGGAAAAATTCTTCTTTACTTTCAGGAATTTTGCTGTTAAAATATTAACAGACATAGTGAATAAACATGAAAAGCAGGTGTGAGAATGAATAATTATAAAAACATCTCGGAGCAGGTCATCAAGCGTCTTCCAAGGTATTACAGGTTTCTGGGCGAAATGCTTGAAAACGGCATAATAAGAACCTCATCACGGGAGCTTTCCTTAAAAATGGGCTCCACAGCGTCTCAGATAAGACAGGACCTCAACTGCTTCGGCGGCTTTGGTCAGCAGGGCTACGGCTATTCTGTGCAGAGCCTCTATAATGAGATAGGGAAAATACTCGGTCTTGACAGCCGCCATTCTATCATACTCATCGGCGCAGGCAATCTCGGCAGGGCTGTTGCTTTGAGCATAAGCTTTGAGCAGAGGGGCTTTGTTCTGACAGGTGTATTCGACAACGACCCCGAAAAGCTCGGCGGCTCCATAAACGGTCTGGATATCATGGATATCTCTGAGCTTGAGCGCTTTTGTACTGCCAATAAGCCCGAGGCTGCCATTCTCTGCATACCAAAGACAGCCGCGCCTGAGATAGCCGAGCGTCTTTACGGATCGGGAGTGAAGTGCTTCTGGAATTTCAGTCACTACGACCTTTCTGTAAA
>ONFW01000137.1 GCA_900317215.1 uncultured Eubacteriales bacterium
ATCGAGGAGCTTGAAAAAACAGGCAAGGGTCACGCAAAGGTGAACTTCAAGCTCAGAGACTGGGTGTTCTCGCGTCAGCGTTATTGGGGTGAGCCTATTCCGATAGTGCATTGTCCCTGCTGCGGCGCTGTTGCTGTGCCTGAGAGTGAGCTTCCGCTGGAGCTTCCCGATGTTGAGTCCTATGAGCCGACTGATAACGGAGAATCACCGCTTGCAAAAATGACCGATTGGGTAAACACAAAATGTCCCAAATGCGGTGCAGATGCAAAGAGAGAGACGGACACCATGCCTCAGTGGGCAGGCTCATCGTGGTATTTCCTCAGATACATGGATCCCCACAACAACAACGCGCTTGCAAGCGAAGAGGCTCTCAGGTATTGGTCGCCGGTAGACTGGTATAACGGCGGCATGGAGCATACCACGCTCCACCTGCTCTACAGTCGCTTCTGGCACAAGTTCCTTTACGATATAAATGTCGTTCCGACTCCGGAGCCCTATGCAAAGCGTACGAGCCACGGCATGATACTCGGTGAGAACGGCGAGAAGATGAGCAAGTCGAGGGGAAATGTTGTAAACCCTGATGATATAGTCAATACCTATGGAGCAGATACTATGCGTCTGTTTGAAATGTTCATAGGCGACTTTGAGAACGCTGCTCCGTGGAATTCAAGCAGTATAAAAGGCTGCCGCCGCTTTGTAGAGCGCTTCTGCGGACTTGAGGGTATTGTTAAGGGCGACGGTATCCGTCCCGAGCTGGAGGGTGCCTTCCACAAGACGATAAAAAAGGTCGGAGAGGATATCGAAACCCTCAAATTCAATACGGCTATTGCTGCTCTGATGTCTCTCATCAATGACATCTACGCAACAGGCTCCGTTACAAAGGAGGAGCTAAGGATATTCACGATACTTATGAGTCCTTTTGCGCCTCATGCAGCCGAGGAGGTCTGGAGTCTTGCTTCATTGGGCAGCGGCTTTGTGTCCTGTGCGGCATGGCCTGAGTATGACGAGAGCAAGTGCGTTGATGAGAGCGTTGAGATCGCCGTGCAGGTAAACGGCAAGGTCAGGGATAAGATAAGAGTGCCGGCGGATATAGACCAGGCGGGTGCTCTGGCTCTTGCAAAGGCGGCGGAAAAGGTCATTCCCTTTATTGAGGGCAAAAGCATTGTCAAGGAGATCTATGTAAAGGGCAAGCTCGTAAACATTGTTGCAAAATGATATAAAAAATTCAGGGACATAACAAAACCTCGGTTCTGTTATGTCCCTGTTGTATTATTCATCGTCCTGTCTGCGTGAGGCGAGCTTGTTCTGATATGCTCTGATCTTTCTCATCTCATCTGGTTCAAGCTCCCGCCATTTTCCGGGCTGAAGCATCCCAAGCTTCACAGGACCTATCGCCGTGCGTTTGAGCCTTGCGACCTCAAGCCCGAGAGCCTCGCACATTTTCCTGATTTGACGGTTCCTGCCTTCTTCAAGAACGATCTCAAGCACCGTCCTTTCCTTTTCGGCAGTGACTACTCTAACTGAAGCCGGCATAGATTTTCTTCCGTCTATAACAACGCCCGTTGTCAACTCCGTTAGCTGCTCCTCGGTTATGCGGGGGTGTACCGTAACACGGTAGGTCTTTGCAAAATGTGTTGACGGGTGACTTATCATATTGGCAAAATCTCCGTCATTTGTCATAAAAAGAAGTCCCTCGGAGTCCTTGTCCAGCCTTCCCACAGGAAACAGCCTTGCCGGGATCTCGTCAACAAGCTCTGCAACGCATTTTCTGCCGCCCTCGTCGCTCATTGTGGTTATAAAGCCTCTCGGCTTGTGCAGCATGATGTAGTATTTCCTTGCACTCTTTTTAACGATGATCTGCCTGCCTGCGACAACTATCTTATCTTTCAGCGGATCCGCCTTGTCGCCTATCTGAGCCCGCTTTCCGTTTACCGTAACGGCGCCCTTCTCAATAAGCTCCTCAGCCTTTCTGCGTGAGGCTATGCCTGCATCGGCTATTATCTTTTGAAGTCTTATCTTTTCGTTGCTATCCATTATTTTTCTCCTTTTTCTGTTTCCACGCTCATTGCTGCCCTCAAGGGAACAACAGCTATCCTTCTTCCGTCAAGATAACAGCACAAGCTGCCTGTTACCTCACCTTTATTGATCGGCGCATATACGAAATGCGGCATCACCAGCTTGTATTCAAGCCTGCTTTCTTCGCCTCTTATCCCCGTGCAGAAGCAGTCTGTTTCGGGACTGACGGTTATCTCATCACTGTCTCCTCCGACAACCGGAAGAGAAAAGCACTGCTCTCTTGCCGCCGCCCTCAGCCTTGTGCAGCGTGAAAAGCCATAGTCAAACAAAGCCTTGTGATCTGCCCAGTCATTCCTGTCGTTCAGAGTGACAGCGATAAGCTCAGTGCCGTTTCGTCGGACGCAGGAGGTGAGGGTGCGTCCTGCCTTGTCGGTATATCCTGTCTTGATGCCTGTGCAGCCCTCATATTCCGAGAGCAGTCTGTTGTGATTTACGCAGGAACGTTTTTTGTTTTCGGGGTATTCAAAGCTTACTTCGAGATTTTTACGGGACACTATATCTGCAAACACGGGGCTTTTCATTGCATAAGAGCAAAGAACAGCCATATCCCTTGCTGTGGAATAATGTCCCTCTGCATCGAGGCCGGAAGGTGTAACGAAATGTGTATTCATCATTCCCAGCTCAGAGGCTTTGTTATTCATAAGCTCAGAGAAAGCTTCAATGCTTCCTGCAATACCTATTGCGACAGCGTTTGCGGCGTCGTTTCCCGATACACACAACATTCCCTTGACAAGCTCGCTTAGCCTGAGCCTGTCTCCGTACTCAAGATAAAGACTTGAGCCCTCGGCTGACATGCTGTTGTCAAAGGTTATGAGCTTGTCGTCTTTTGCAGCATATTCAAGAGCGATGACTGCGGTCATTATCTTGGTTATGCTCGCAATTGGAAGCCGCTGATCCGCATTTTTTTCATAGAGGACTCTGTTTCCTTCTGAGCAGATAAGAATTGCGGATACTGCGCTTGTTTCCGGAGCCGACATAGATATCTCAGCGGCGCCTGTTTCAAATGAGCAGCAGAAAAGGATCGAAGCCCCAAAGAGAATAAAAGCTGTTATTTTTCTTATAAACAAAAAACCACCTGCCCTTGCTTGCTGTTTTGATTATATGCACAGGGCAGGCAATTCTATTACTTGCTTCGATTACGATATCAGACCTCAGGGTCGGTGATAACGGGATCCTTGGTCTCTTCCTTAGCAGGACCCTCTTCCTTCTCATCGTCCTTATCCTTTTTCTTGTCCTTTTTGAAAAGACCAAGAATTTTGTCTACAATCTCGGGAACCATTCCGACAGCTCTGTCAGAGCTGTCCTTGAAGTTGGTCACATTGAGCAGCTTCACATCGTCCTTTGTTACGGCAATAAAGGCGATAGGGGTTATCGTGACACCTGCGCTTGCGCCGCCTCCGAAAAGGGGATCGTTGGTTGTCTTTTTTGAGCCGAACTCAGAACCGCCGGAGGCAAGGCCGTACATCACCTTTGAAACGGGGATAACGGTAGTACCGCTCGGAGTAACGATAGGCTCTCCGACAATAGTATTAACATCGACCATTTGCTTGATCTTATCAAGTGTAGTTCCCATAAGACCTTCTATAGGACGCTCACTCATAATAAACACCGCCTTAATTTTTTTATTATATCTATATTATTCATAGTATAATACATTTTTATCCGATTTGCAATAGGGCAGAGTGCCTGCGCACGGAAATCGGTTTTGTGCTGCAAGTCACACTGGGGGAAACCCTTTGTTAGGAACAAAGGGTTCTCCCCCAGACCCCTTTCCTAAAAAACTTGTGTTTTGTGATTAAAACATCGCAAAAATTAGTAAAGCTTTCTTCTCGAACGGATTGCTTTTTGAAAATTGATTTCCGTGACGTCTCTGCTGTTGATTTTCATTTTAGCTCATTGCGTTTGCTCATACCTTAACATAGCAAGCTTTAATCCTGCGCCGTCCGTCACAGAGGATCAGCTCTTTATTACCTTCAAGCCCTTTATCAGAGCGCTCAGTGCGGCGCTGAGAATAAAGAAGATGCTTATCCTTGCCTTCAGAACAAAGCGGAACTCGGTTTTTTCTCTGATAAAAACCGGAGCTATCCTTATCCTGTGCCTGCATTTTCTGACATGGTCGCTGATAAAGCGCACCGAGGGATATACAGCCGTGCAGATGTGAGAATAGGTCATTGCGGTCTTGGCAGCGTCTTCGGCTGCGACTGCTATGTCAAGGTCAAGCCTTGATATTATCAGGTGATCGGTTATTCGCTTCAGAAGTCCGCCGACAATTTCTGCCAGCTCCTTTATCAGCCCGATGACTCCGCTAAGACCGTCCTCCTTAAAACGCTTTGAAAAAAAGTTTTCTTTTTTGGCAGGCTGTGTCTCAGCAGCCTCAGCAGCAGCGGGGTGCTTTTTTTCGTATCTGATTCTGCGTTTTTCTTCTTTGAGCCGTTTTTTTTCTTCAGCCCGCTCTTTTTTTGCAGCCTTCTTAGCGGCTTTTACAGGATCCTCTTCCTTGCCCGTGGGGATCGGAATTATAGGAAATAGATATCCGACTCGGATCTTAAGCTTTTCCCTGTAGTCAAGCTTTACTACAACAGGGCAGAACAGCAGGAGCAGTATCAAAGCTATTATGCCTGAGAGTATGAGTAAAAATACATTCATAACAGATCATCCTGTTCCGGGCTTTCACCGTTTTTTTCGTTTGCGCTGTTTTCCTCCTCGTCTTCAGGCAGAGGGGGCAGTTCTTCAAGAGATGAGATGTTGAAGCACCTCAGAAAATGCTCGGTGGTACCGTAAACGAGAGGCTTGCCTGGAAGCTCAAGCCTGCCCTTTTCTTCGATAAGCTGCCTTGAAACAAGACCGGATATGACTCCGGAGCAATCAACTCCTCTGACCTGCTCGACAAACGCTTTTGTAACAGGCTGGTTATATGCGATGACCGCAAGCACCTCGGCTGCGGCCTGTGAAAGCGGAGTATTCCTTCTCAGATCCATTACCGTTCTTATTGCTTCAGCATATTCCTCGCAGGTGCACATCTGATAGCTCTTGTTGAGCCTCACGATCCTGATGCCCCTGTCGGCATCATTGTATTCATGCATAAGCTCCTCGCAGATATCAGCAGCCTCCTCCTCCGTGACCCCGAGACCTTCGGCTATCCTTGCTGCTTCAACAGGAGTTCCGCATGCAAAGATGACAGCCTCAGCCGTGCTTTTCAGTTTTCTTCTGTCCATTGGTTATCACCACCGATTATCAGTTTCAGCTCACAATCCCTGCCGTCACCGTCAACTCTGAGACGCTTGCCCTTGATAAGCTCAAGAATGGCTAAAAAGGTAGCTACAAGCTCGCTTTTATCCTGAGCGTCCTCAAACATTTCTCTGTAGGATCTGCTTTTTCCGTCACGAAGCTTCCTTATCACTCCATAGATCTTTGAGCTGACGGATACTATCCTTCTTGCAACAATTCCCTCAAAGGCTTCCTTGGAAGGAGGTATCTTTGCCTTTCCTCTGCCAGCTGCGGCAAGATATGCGGGAATCAGACAGTCCGGCTCATGAATGCGCCTGTATTTCATGTCAGCCTTTATTTTTGTCGGTTCTCTGCAGAAGCTGTCGAAGCTTATCCTCTGAGAAAGCATTGCGGCTACGCGCTTGCATTTTCGATATTCGATGAGCTGTCCTGAGAGCTCACGGCGCATATCCTCTGCTTCCTCATATTTTGGCAGTAGCATTGCGGATTTTATCTGTATCAGCCTTGACGCCATTGAAAGAAATTCTCCCGCAATATCAAGATCGAGCTGCTGCATCAGATTGATCTGCTCCATGTATTGATCGAGCAGCTCGGATATAAGGATGTCATAGATATTCAGTTTGTTTTTTTCTATCAGATGAAGCAGAAGGTCGAGCGGACCCTCAAACACATCAAGCTTATATGAGATCTTTTCCAATTTTTATTTCTCCCGAACAAGGAAATTGAATAGTCCTGCATTACCATGCCCATGAAAACGGCAGGGCGGTAAGCTTAAGTATACCGTCATAGAGCCATTCCTGCACGGGATAGAGGAGGTTAGCGGCGGCACCGGATACCACGATCACGAACAGAGCAATCGAGATATACATTTCATATCCTGAGATCTTATAGATGATCCTGTTAGGCAAAAATGACATCAGTATTTTTGAGCCGTCAAGCGGCGGTATCGGCAGTAGATTGAACACTGCAAGGCATATGTTGATCATGATGAAAAACATCAGAAACATAAGGACATATTTCATGAAGCCCGGATCATATCCGAGATCATAGTAAAGCTCTCCGTTGTAGTAGATATAATTGCCGTTCTTGACCATAACGGTATTTATCGTGTTGACTATAAGTCCGCCGAGAACAGCCGCTAAAAGGTTTGACAGAGGTCCTGCAAGCGCAGTTATGAACATACCAAGTCGTGGCTTTTTGAAGTTGTTGAAATTTACCGGTACAGGCTTTGCCCAGCCGAAGCCGATAATGAGCATGATGATCGCGCCCATATAATCAAGGTGTGCAAGTGGGTTGAGGGTGAGCCTGCCCATATTCTTTGCTGTTCTGTCGCCGAGCTTATAGGCGGCAAGTCCGTGAGCGCATTCATGAATAGGGTTGATAAGAAAAATTATCATCAGCACGGAGAGAATATAGATCAGTACCGAGAAGATATCAAAACCCTCTCTGATAAGTTGTATAAGCATATCTATCCCTTTCTGCGGAAGTCTCCGCCTGTATAGCCTCAGGATTCAGGCCTTGCGGCTGTGAGCGTTATAACCAAAAAGCGAGACCCTGCCGACTTGTGCAAGATCCCGCATTGTAGCCTTGTGAATTATTCCTTGTCGGAGCCGTTTTCGGAGCTGTTTTCTTCGTCCTCATCGTCAAGCTCGTCCTCGTCATAATCAAATTCAAGAGTTTCTCCGCAGTTCGGGCAGAGCATTCCGCCGTCGTTGAGCTGATCCTCATTAAGTCCGATAGCAGCGCCGCAGGTAGGGCAAACAACCTCATAGGCTGCGTCCTCTTCGCCACAGACGCATGCAGGCTCATCGTCCTCGTCGTCATCGTCCTCATCGTCATAGATCAGGTCTTCCACACCTGCAAGATCCTCATCGAGAGCGTCGATCTGATCGCAAACATCATCATAACACTGCTCAAGCTCGGATACTTCCTCAGCCATTTCGTTTACAAGGTCGATAAGCGCCTTGAGTATCTTGGTCTGCTTGTCCTTGGGATCAAGCTCAAGACCGTCTGCCAGCCCCTTGATATAGGCTGCCTTTTCCGTAATTTTCATTTTTATTCCTCCGTTAATAATCAGAGAGCCTTATGCTCTTGACATATACTCGCCTGTTCTTGTGTCGATCTGGATCTGATCACCCTCGTTTATAAATAGAGGAACCTTGATCTCTGCGCCTGTTTCAAGTGTGGCGGGCTTTGTTACGTTAGTTGCTGTATCGCCCTTGAAGCCGGGGTCGGTCTGAGTTACAGTAAGAACAACGAATGTAGGAGGCTCAACACCGAAAACACTGCCCTTGTAGGAAAGTATCTTGCACTCCATATTTTCCTTTACAAACTTAAAGTTGTCTCCGAGAACGCTTGCGCTGATCGGTATCTGCTCGTAAGTCTCGCTGTCCATGAAGTAATAGAGGTCACCGTCGTTGTAGAGGTACTCCATATCCTTTCTCTCAATAAAAGCTGTCGGATACTTATCATTGGGATTGAAGGTCTTTTCAATTACTGCGCCCGTGATAACATTCTTTATTTTTGTGCGTACAAAAGCAGCGCCCTTTCCGGGCTTAACATGCTGGAATTCGATAATGGTAACGACCTGTCCGTCCATATCGAAGGTTACGCCGTTTCTGAAATCTCCTGCTGTGATCATAAAAACATCCTCCTGTTTTCCATTATTATATCGCCGGATAAAACTGTATTCAATTAAACAGCCCTATACACCTTAGTATTATACTATATCCATTTCAAAATTGCAAGAACTAATATTCCCGTGCGTGACAGCTTCGGGATAGGGGGAAGGCTTTCTGAAGAAAGGCTCTCCCCCGGACCTCGTTTCAAAGACTTATAATGTTTCAGATCATGCCATTTTGTCTGATAGCGTTGAGCCATGAGGGGAATTCGTTAAGGAGACGGGAATATAACTCCTGATTGCTGACGCTTTTGAAATCGTCAAGGGCAAAGAAGTTTGCGTTGTCAACATATCTCCCCTCCATAGAATCAAGATGCTCAAGAACGCCGTATTTATAGCCGCCTACACCGACAAACTGCCAGAATATAGGCAGTTTTGAGGATTTAGTTATCAGCTTGGTTATCGGGCCCTCAAGCATGACGTCTCCGTCTGTGATAAACAGAACATAGGCGGGCAGGGTCGTGTTTTTGTATTCCTTTATTACCAGCTCCATTACGGCGGGCTCGTTGTTTGAGTATTTGAGCTCCTTCATAACATCGTGCCAGTTTACGGGAACGGACGAATCATAGTTTGACATAGTAACAGGATCCATTCTTTTCGGTTTTTTCGCAAAGATCCAGAAGTCAAGCTGACCGTCATCATCAAACTGCACAGCGAGAGGAAGCGTCTTGTTTACTATCTCCTGTACTGTACCGTCCTGATATCTGTCGGTCATAGAGGCTGATATATCAAGAACAAGAGCAACACGGGCCACGCAGTTCTGCAGATCGCGCTTTTCCAGCTCAAGCTGCAAGGGCTTTGCAAGGGAAACGAGCTTCGGAGCACCTGCCTGCAGTTTCTTTTCAAGTGATACCTTAGGCTGCCCTTGGCGTGAGGTCGGTGAGGGAGCAGGCGAGTTGTAAGAGCCGTAGGAGGGAGCGCTCTGCTGCATCGGCATCGGGGAGCCATAGGAGGGAGCTTCCTGCTGCATTGGCATCGGAGAGCCATAGGAAGGTGCGCTCTGCTGAGTCGGCATCGGAGAGCCGTAGGAAGGAGCGCTCTGCTGAGTCGGCATCGGGGAGCCGTAGGAAGGAGCTTCCTGCTGCATCGGCATCGGGGAGCCATAGGAAGGAGCTTCCTGCTGCATTGGTATCGGGGAGCCGTAGGAAGGAGCGCTCTGCTGAGTCGGCATCGGAGAGCCGTAGGAAGGAGCGCTCTGCTGAGTCGGCATCGGTGAGCCGTAGGAAGGAGCTTCCTGCTGCATCGGCATCGGAGAGCCGTAGGAAGGAGCGCTCTGCTGAGTCGGCATCGGGGAGCCGTAGGAGGGAGTTTCCTGCTGCATCGGCATCGGAGAGCCGTAGGAGGGGGCACTCTGCTGTACGGGGACGGAATCTGAGGAAGCCTCCTCGCCGCCGAATTCTCTCAGCAGATCGCCTAAGCCGCCGTTAAAGCCGGAGGCAACTGCCGCAAAGCGCCATACGTCCTTTTTGTATATTTCAAGCGAAATGACAGCTTTTTCCGCCTGAAAGTCATTCCCCGAAAGCTGCATATCGGCAATGGTGTTTTGTCCCTGTTTTATCTCTATCGTGTGCGATGAGATATCATGCATTGTCTGAGCACCGTCAATGCTTACGGTAAAGACGAGCCTGACTATGCTTGACGGAAGCGCAGAAAGGCGGAGAGTATAGCTGCAGGTCTTTCCGGCAGAGGAGTATACTATCTCATTCTGAGGTGAATGTGTCTGATTATAGAAGATCATATAGCGGTCGTCTGAGAGCTTGCCTGCCGTATCGACGCCAAAGCAGCAAAAGTCGTATTCCGCACTGCCGTTAACGCTCATATTGACCGTGAGATCATTGTTTGTATCCGCATATTTCTCTAATTTGTCTCTGAAACCCCTTTGCATTCTCATGCGATTACCTCCTGTTAGGATAATAGTTTTTGAATAAATTATATCAAAGGACGATCAGCTCTTTAGGCAGCAGAGCAAGATTGATATAGCCTTCAGAAGTGACAACGACCATATCCTCAATCCTTACTCCGCCCTTTCCCTGAACATAGATGCCCGGCTCAACGGTTATGACCATTCCGCTTTTGAGCTCAAGGCTGCTCTCGGGAGAAACAGAGGGCGCCTCGTGGATATCAAGTCCTACTCCATGACCGGTGGAGTGTCCGAAAAGCCCCTGATATCCCGCATTGTCGATATAGCTGCGGGCGGCTCTGTCTACCTCGCCGCAGGTCGCTCCCTCACGCACTGTGTCAAGTGCATGGAGCTGAGCCTGAAGCACGGTATCATAAATCCGTTTCTGAGAGTTGTCTGCTCTGCCAAAAGCGACGGTCCTTGTCATATCGCTGTGGTAGCCTTCAAAGGTTGCGCCGATATCAAAGAGTATGAAGTCTCCATAGCGTATTTTGGTATAATCCGGAACGCCATGCGGCATTGAGGTCTTGCTGCCCGTAAGAACTATAAGGTCAAATGAGACAGCTTCCGCGCCCGAGCGTCTCATACGGAATTCAAGGTCAAGAGCAAGCTCTTTTTCGGTGACCCCCTCACGAATGAGCTTTATCGTTTCTCTGAAGGAGTCCTCAGTGATGCGTTGAGCCCGTCTCATTTTTGCTATCTCCTCAGAGGTTTTTATGATCCTCTGTCTGCCTATCAGCTCATCAAGCGCGCCGCTTCTTATGGAGACAGCTCCGGCCTGAGAGAATATAGCTTCTATCCTGTCTGCTTCGGTAAGGGTGAAGGCGGAGCTTTCAAGCATGATACTGCGGAGCTTTTTCTGAACGATAAGCTCCTTCATTGTATCCGAGAGTTTTTTGAACAGTATGACCTCACAGTTCCTTGCCTGCTTTCTCGCTGCCTCCTCATATCTTGAGTCTACTAACAGAAATGAGCCTGATCTTGTGACAAAGAGATAACCCAGAGAGGATACAAAGCCGGTGAAGTATCTGCGGTTAGTCTCAGAAATGATAAGGGCTGCGTCAGCGTTTTCGGGCAGGAGCATGGCAAGAGTAGTCGACCTGTTTTCAGCGGTTTCCATAAGGAGCACCTCCTATCATTTCAAAGCAGCTCTGCGAGAGCGGCAAGTCCGATAAAGTAGCTTTGCTTGCCGAAGCCGGCGATACAGCCTTTGCATACGGGGGATATCACCGACTTATGACGGAAATCCTCTCTTGAATAGATATTTGACATATGAGTCTCAACGGTCGGTATCTGAACAGCTTCGATAGCGTCTCTCAGGGCATAGCTGTAGTGTGTGAGGGCGCCTGCGTTTATCATTATCCCGTCCTTTTTGCCGTAGGCGGAGTGTATCCTGTCGATGATATCACCCTCGTGATTAGACTGGAATATCTCCAGCTCAAGCCCGAGCTGTTCCGCTCTTTTTCTGACCTCATCATTGATGCTTTCAGCAGTTTCGGTGCCGTAGATATGACGGTCTCTGATGCCCACCATGTTAAGATTGGGGCCTAAGATAAAAAGTATCCTTTTCATTTTGATGCATCTCCCTGTGCAAGAGTAAATCTGAATTCAACTCCTTTTTCCTTCAGAGCCCTTTTGCCCGCAAGGAAAAAGTCGTTGGCGTTTTTCGTCCACATATATTTCATTACAGCCTCTATCCTGAAGCCCTTGAATTCTCTGTCGCCGTATTGCTTTTTATATCCCTTAGATTCGATATAGCCATAGTAGTTGTTTATCTTTTTGCGGAAGGCATCAAGGTGATCGCTTTCCTCAATGAGCCACGTATAGGGATCCGTGATAAGAAAAACAAGGGTATTCGTTGCATCCTCTATCCCCATTCCGTCAATGGTATCAGCGTGTTTTACTGACATTTCCTTCATCTCCGTTTCTTAGTCTGATTTTTTTACGCTTGTTTTTCTCCATTTTCCGTCTTAGCCATATCGACCAGCCGTGCTCCTCCGATCTTGGCAGCAGCAGCACTGATTTCATTCCCGCAAGATTTGCCCCGAGCACATCGGTATATATCTGATCTCCGACGACAAGCACGGAGGAGGGCTTTTCTCTGAGCTTTCTTTTTGCTCTGTTAAAGCCGAAGGGGAAGGGCTTTAGACTCATGGCGACACAGTCAAGCCCGAGACTGTCTGCAAAGGGCTTTATCCTTTTTTTATAGTTATTAGAGCAGATAACGATGTGTATCCCGCTTTCCTTTACCATGTCTATCCACCCCTGCACGCCCTCATAGGGCGTTTTTGAGGCAGGGGGAGCGAGGGTGTTGTCGACATCGAGAAGGATAGCGTCGGTGCCGAGCTCATGCAGAAGCCCGAGAGAAATATCCGTAACATGTCTTACTGCAACGGTAGGCGTTAACAGGCTCATCGTATCATTCCTTTGTAATTGTTCTATGCCTTTATTATACATACAAAGAGCAATGATTTCAACAAAAAAAGATATTTCCGATGAAGAGAGAATTATGTTCATTCTCTCCGGAACGGAAATATCTTCAGATCTCTGTGTAAAATACAATTTTTACTTGTACTTACGCTTACGAGCAGCTTCAGACTTCTTCTTGCGCTTTACAGAAGGCTTTTCATAAGCTTCTCTTTTACGAACCTCAGCGATGATGCCGCCTCTTGC
>ONFW01000022.1 GCA_900317215.1 uncultured Eubacteriales bacterium
GCTTCAAGAAGAAGCTCCCTGTTTTCCATAACCGAAAGAAAATCCGTCTTATCGAGGGTGACCGCTATCGGCTCAAGCAGAAGCTGAGGTGTCTGCTCCCGATTCTGTTTTTTCAGTCTTTCATATATAAGCCTTTCATGAGCCGCATGCTTATCAATAAACATAAGCCTGTCAGCCCCGTATTCAAGAATAATATACGTTGAGAACGCCTCACCGATATAGCTGATCTTTTCCCCGCGTTTATTATCCTCAACTATTCCCTGCAGCTCATGCTCAGGCTTGTTTTCTTCCGTCATGCTGTCGGTCAAAACGTCATCTGCCCCTGTAACAACAGCTCCGTTGTCGGGCGTAACGGGTGATGAGGGCAAGGCGGGAGCAGGAGCTTCCTCCTCCTGCGGCGTTTCTTTTATTCCTGAAATATCAATAAGCTGTGCAGTACGTTCCCTCTCCCTCAAATGAAGGGCAGGCTCCGCTTGTCTTATTGCCGATCTATCAGAGGCATAATAAGCTCTTGCTGCCGATGAGAAGTCGCTAACATTCTCCGCAGAGAAAACTGCGGGCGCAGGCATGAATATCTCTGGCTCATCATTTGTATCTCTGACTGCCGCAGGTCTTTTATCCGAGGCATATCCGGCAGACGGATCCGGTCTTGCGTATGAAAAGCCGAGCTGTGTTCCCTTGTCGGCTGTTCTTGCAAGAAGCTTAGGATCCGTGGGTGAGGCTTCTCCTCTGACCGGACACTGATCTCTTGTATCAAAGCCCGATACAGCAGTTTTTAAGCCGTAATATACACAGTCGTATACCGGCTTTTCGTTAGTAAATCGTATTTCAAGCTTAGCCGGGTGAACATTGACGTCAAGCTCGGAGCAGTCAAGCTCCATGCAGAGCACGCATGCAGGAAATTTTCCGGTCATTATGCTGCCCTTATAAGCCTGCTCAACGGCAGCCATACCGGTTTTTGTTCTGACATATCTTCCGTTTACAAAGAAAAGCTGCATATTCCTGCTTGCTCTGTTTGCGCTGAGGGGAGAGCTTGCAAAGCCGGACAGCTTTATTCCCTGATATGAATAGGACACCGGAATCAGGGTATCAAAAAACTGTTTTCCGAACACCTGATAGACAGCCGTACCGAGATCGCCGTTTCCCGAGGTCTTGAGCATCTGTCTGCCGTCTCTGATGAAGGTAAAGCTTATCTCAGGGTGTGAGAGGGCTATCCTGTCCATAAGCATGGAGACTGTATTCGCCTCGGCCACGTCCTTTTTGAGAAACTTCATTCTTGCAGGGACGTTATAAAAAAGATCACGAACAATAAAGGTGGTTCCCTGGGGACAGCCCGTTTCGGAAAAGGTCTTTTCCTCGCCTCCCTCAAGAGAATATAACGTACCCGTGCTCTCGTTTATATTCTTTGTTATCAGCTCAACCCTCGAAACGGCGCAGATAGACGCCAGCGCCTCTCCTCTGAAGCCGAGGGTAGATATGCTGTCAAGGTCGTTCTGTCTGGATATCTTGCTTGTAGCATGTCGGAGAAAGGCGTTTTTCACATCGTCACGCTCGATGCCGGAGCCGTTGTCGGAGACTCTCATAAATGTGATGCCGCCGTTTTTTATCTCCACGGTTATTGACGACGCATGAGCGTCTATTGAATTTTCCACAAGCTCCTTGATAACTGATGCGGGTCTTTCGATGACCTCGCCCGCAGCTATCAGCTCGGATACCTGTTTGGAGAGAATATTTATTGAAGCCATTTGGTCACCTCTCTATAATGAAGCCGGCAGTATCATACTTTGGAAAGCTTTATAAGCTCGAACAGTATATTCATTGAGTCCAGCGGTGTGAGCTTGTTTATGTCGATAGAACGCAGACGCTTTTCTATCTCGGTTTCTTCCCGGATAAGCGTCATCTGGTCAGGCTCCTCCTGCTTTTGGATCCGTTTTTTCTGCTTCGGATTTTTGCTTTCAAGCTCTGCAAGTATCTTCTTGGCTCTTGATATCACGCTTTCGGGCAGTCCTGCAAGGCTTGCCACCTCAACGCCGTAGCTTTCGTCGGCGGCGCCCGGGATAATTCTTCTGAGGAAGGTGATATCATCGTCGCGCTTTATTGCGGCGATATTATAATTCTTTACTCCCTTTACAGTATTTTCAAGCACGGTAAGCTCATGATAATGCGTTGCAAAGAGAGTTTTTGCGCCGAGCTGCTTTTTGTCGGCAACATATTCAAGAACAGCCCTCGCTATGCTCATACCGTCAAAGGTAGAGGTCCCCCTGCCTATCTCGTCAAGGATAAGCAGGCTGTCGGAGGTAGCGTTTTTAAGTATGTAGGCGACCTCGTTCATCTCCACCATAAAGGTAGACTGTCCTGTGGAAAGGTCGTCCGATGCGCCTATTCTTGTGAAAATGCTGTCCACTACAGATATCTCGGCATATTTAGCCGGAACATAGGAGCCTGTCTGAGCCATTAGCACAATGAGCGCTATCTGTCTCATATATGTTGATTTACCTGCCATATTCGGCCCTGTTATTATTGCGACACGGTTATCCCCCTTGTCAAGAAGGACATCGTTTGGTACAAAGCTCTGATAATCGAGCAGACACTCTACTACCGGGTGGCGGCTGTCCTGAAGCTTTATCACGCCGCTGTTCGTTATGACGGGACAGGTATAATTATTGTCAAATGCCGCCTGTGCAAGAGATGCGATAACATCAAGCTCGGCTACTGCAGAGGCTGTCCTGCTTATCCTGTCAAGAGCCTCAGATACCGTATTGCGAAGCTTCTCAAGAATAGAGTATTCCAGCTCGCAGCTCCTGTCCTTTGCGCCGAGAATACGCTGCTCAAGCTCCTTTAGCTCCTGTGTTATAAACCGTTCTCCGCCTACAAGGGTCTGCTTGCGTATGTATTCATCAGGTACAAGCTCCTTGTATGAGTTCGATACCTCAATATAATAGCCAAAAACACGGTTGTAGCCTATTTTAAGCTTAGGTATGCCCGTTTTCTCACGCTCCCTTGCCTCTATACCCGCAAGCACGGAGGATCCGTTGTCCATAATGTAGCGCAGCTCATCAAGCTCCTTGCTGCAGCCGTTCTTTATCATTCCGCCCTCTCTCACGCTGAAGGGCGGCTCCTCTACTATAAACCTGTCTATCAGGCCGCAGATATCCTCAAGAATGTCGATATCCTCATAAACAGAAACGAGCAGCCCGCTCTTTGCCTGTGAAATACATTTCTTTATCTGCGGAAGCTTTATCAACGCCGCATACATTGAGCGCAGCTCTCTTGCGTTTGCCGTCCCGTATACTATCCTTGTTACAGACCTTTGCAGATCTGTTACACCGCCAAGCGCCTCTCTAACCTCGGAACGCAGCATGATGTTGTCATACAGCTCAGTCACGGCATTCTGCCTGCGCGTTATGGCTGCAATGCTGACAAGCGGCTTTTCGATGTAGCTTTTTATCAGCCTTCTGCCCATAGCCGTCTTTGTTTTGTCAAGAACGGCAAGCAAGCAGGCTTTTTTATTCTTACTGTTCATCGGCTCGGTCAGCTCGAGATTTCTTCTCGTATTATAATCAAGATGTACGAACTGTTCCTCCTTGTATAGCTCGACTCTCGTAATACGCTCAAGTCCGCTTTTCTGTGTAGCTTTGAGATATCCAAGAAGCGCACCCAGAGCCGAGACAACGCGGGGCTTATCCGCAAGAGACAGCTCGTCAAGACTGCTTTTTCCGAATTGGGAGAGAACCGCTGCTTCGGCTGTCATGGGGTCGAAATCCTCATCATCAAGCATGGTCACGCTTGCTGTCAGCTTATCCTTTATAAAGCTGCCGAGAGAACGAAAGCCTACCGCATCTCCTCCGATAAGAAGCTCCGAGGGCTTATATTTCAGAAGCTCGTTTTTTATTTCACTCTCCTGTTCTTCACCGTCAAGCGCAGTTGCATAAAGCTCGCCCGTGGAGATATCGCAGAAGGCAAGACCTGTCGATTTATCCTGAGTATATACCGTACAGAGAAAGTTATTGCTGTTGTCATCGAGCATAACGCTCTCTGTAACTGTTCCGGGTGTCACTACCCTGATTATCTCACGCCTGACAAGTCCCTTTGCCTTTGACGGATCCTCAGTCTGTTCACAGATGCCCACCTTATAGCCCTTTTTTATCAGCTTAGCTATATATGTGTCGACACTGTGAAACGGAACTCCGCACATGGGAGCCCTCTCCTCCAGACCGCAATCCTTGCCTGTCAGAGTAAGACCAAGCTCTGCCGAAACGAGCTTAGCGTCCTCAAAGAACATCTCGTAGAAATCTCCTACCCTGAAAAGCACTATCGTATCCTTATTCTGTTCCTTTATGCTCAAATACTGCTGCATAAGCGGAGAAAGCCCTGCCATGTGATCCACCTCTTTATCTTATGATGCGCCTTTTCAGCCGCAGCCGCCGCAGGAAGCGCAGCTACCCGTGCATGAAGGAGAGTAATCCGCCGTTTCGGGATCCTCTCCCTCAAAGGACTTCTGTATTATTGCGCTTATGCGGTTCATAACGACGTCATAAGCATCCTTTGCGTCGTTATAAGACATCATGCTCTGATTAGACATTATCTCTCCGTAGCAGCGGCGCAGCTCGCGGCTGACACGCTGTATTTTCTCGTTGTCACGCTGCTCCTCGGGCTTTTCAGTTTCCTCGCTAAGCTCAGTTCTCTTGTTGCTGAATTCATTGATGATCTTCTGGAGCTGCTCGTCGTTGTCGGCATTCTGCTTGGCGATCTGATATTTTATATAGACCTCCTCCTGCTGTATCTTCTTTCCAAGCTCTCTTGTAAGAGCTATTACATCAAGCTCACTGATATTCACGTTTTCCATTTTTCATTACTCCTGTTTATTGATTTTGCTTTTTTATACTCAGATAAGTCTTCCTCTTAATATGAAATTTCTTGCCTCAGTGATCTCCGCTGTCATAAAGCTGCCTATCAGCCCGGGCTCTCCCTGTACCTCAACTACCACACCCGAGTGAGTTCTTGCATTAAGGACGCCCTCTCTTGCCTGCTCCTCGACCAGAACACGGTACCTTCTGCCGACCATGGCAGCAGTCCTCTTAGCCGAGATGCTCTCCTGCAGCTTCAGAAGCTCACCCATTCTTCTCGCCTTATCCTCATGCGTATACGGGTCGGGCAGTCTTGCGGCAGGTGTTCCCTGACGTGGAGAATAAATAAAGGTAAACAGCGAGGTGAACTCGACCCTGCGGATAAGCTCAAGCGTCTGCTGAAAGTCCTCCTCCGTCTCACCCGGGAAGCCTACTATAACATCGCTCGTCAGCGCAAGATCTTTTATCCTCTTTTTGGCATAATCGACTATTTCCATATACCTTTCCACATCATAATGCCTGTTCATGAGCTTTAGTATCCTGTCGCTGCCGCTCTGGAACGGGAGATGAAGATGCGGGGATACCTTTGCGGAATCAGCAATGACATCGATAAGCTCTTTTGATGCGTCCTTCGGGTGAGAGGTCATAAAGCTTACCCAGAAATCGCCCTCTATTGCCGAAACGCTCTTCAGAAGCTCCGGAAAGCTCGTTTTTACCCCGAGTCCCTTGCCGTAGGAATTGACATTCTGCCCGAGAAGGGTTATCTCTTTATAGCCGGAGGAGACCATGCTGCGTGCTTCTTCAAGCACGATCTCAGGCTGCCTGCTTCTCTCTCTGCCCCTTACATGAGGCACTATGCAATAGGTGCAGAAGTTGTCGCAGCCGTACATGACCGGAAGCCAGCCCTTGAAGCTGCCGTCCCTGTGTATCGGCAGCCCCTCATATACCATGCCGTCATCAGTTCCCCTTTCAATGAGCCGCCTGCCGGATGTCACAGCATTAAAAAGCAGCTCGGGAAAACGGTGTATCACATGAGTGCCGAAAACAAGTCCTACATAAGGAAAGCTCTTATATATTTTCTCCGCGATATGCTCCTGCTCCATCATGCAGCCGCAAAGAGCGATAAGCAGTGAGGGCTTGCTCCTCTTCAGCGCTTTGAGCGCTCCAACATTACCGAAAACCCTGTCCTCGGCATGCTCTCTTACGGCGCAGGTGTTGAAAAGTATGATGTCAGCCTTCTCCTTTTCTTCGGTCATTTCACAGCCCGCCTGCTCAAGCATACCCTTTATCCTCTCGCTGTCGGCAACATTCTGCTGACAACCGTATGTATGTACAAAAGCCTTCGGATGCTCCGTGGAATACCTCAGCGGCAGTATATCCCTGAGAAGCTCGGTGTATTCCTTTTGTTTTTCAAGCAGCTCTTTCTCTGACAAGTCTATTCCTCCCTCGGCTATTATCGGATCCTATTGTCACAGCTTATTATTATATCATAACGGCAGATCTTTTTCAACCGAAAAGTGTGATAATATTGCACTTAACCGGTCAAAAAAGCCGTATGCAGAGCTTTTCCGCATACGGCACCGTATCAGGTATTCTTGTCTACTGTATGGAACTGCTTGAGGTTGCCTGTTTTCATGCTGCGCTTTGCAAGCTCGTCCATTACCTCATCTACAGATATCCCCTGCTGGACCATCATGACAAAGAGATGATAGATAAGGTCGGATATTTCAAGCACAGTTTCCTTATTGTCGCCGTTCTTTGCAGCAATAACAGTCTCAGTACATTCCTCGCCCACCTTCTTGAGTATCTTATCAAGACCTTTTTCAAAAAGGTAGCAGGTGTATGAGCCCTCCTGCTTGTTTTCCTTTCTGTCAAGAATTGTCTGATAAAGCTCATAAAGCTCGTTTTTGTTTTCAGCCATTTTTATATTCCTCCCAGATATTATTGAAAAAACACGAGTGGCTGCCTGTATGACAGGCAGGCCCCGTTTGCTCCACAGTAACGAGCAAAGTATCCTTGTCACAGTCTCCCTTTATGTCGATCACCCTCTGCAGATGACCGCTCGTTTCGCCCTTGTTCCACAGCTCCTGCCTTGAACGGCTGTAGAACCAGGTGTAGCCGGTCTCAAAGGTCTTTCTCATGGATTCCCTGTTCATATAGGCAAGCATGAGCACCTGACCCGTTGACGCCTCCTGTACTATTGCCGGAATCAGCTCCGATTTTTTGAAATATCCGTCTATAAAAGCAAACCTGTCCGACATCATTCTTCCTCCGCTTCGGCAGCAGCTACGGCATCAGCCGCAGCTATAGCCTGTTTAAGATCGAGTCCGCCCGTATAAACCGCCTTGCCGCTTATCGCTCCGTAAAGCTCAAGCCTTGCAAGAGTGACGATATCCATAAGATTGGAGACGCCGCCCGAGGCTATGATATTGCATTTGACAGAGGATTTCAGTTCGTCAAGCATCGGCAGATTGGGACCTGAAAGCATGCCGTCCTTTGAGATATCGGTAAATATTATGTACCTGACGCCTATGTTTTCCATTTCCTTGGCAAGCTCGGTAAAGCTTATCTCTGAGGTGTCAAGCCAGCCCTCAGCGGAGACCATGCCGTCTCTTGCATCAATGCTCACGGCTATCTTATCGGGATATTTCTTTACCGCAGCCTTAACAAAATCCGGATCCTTTATTGCTGCGGAGCCTAAAATAACTCTGTCTATCCCGTTTTCTATGTAGTAGTCGACTGAATCCATGTCGCGGATGCCGCCTCCGACCTCGATCTTCAGCTTACAGCTTTTTCTGACCTTGAGGATAAGCTCAGAGTTGACTCTTTTGCCGTCCTTTGCGCCGTCAAGATCAACCATATGAAGCCATTCAACTCCGTCCTCCTCAAATCCCTTGGCTGTATCAACAGCGCTGTCAGCGACCTTATGCACGGTGGAATAATCACCCTTATAAAGCCGCACGCAGTTGCCGTCTTTTATATCTATTGCAGGTATTATCAGCATATATATCAATTCCTTCCAAATGTAAAAAAGAGTAATTACAGAACGCCCTTTGTAGAAA
The DNA here is from genome assembly GCA_900317215.1 of uncultured Eubacteriales bacterium. Classification (GTDB taxonomy): domain Bacteria; phylum Bacillota; class Clostridia; order Oscillospirales; family Acutalibacteraceae; genus UBA1213. The sequence goes on from ONFW01000022.1 coordinate 7,910, forward strand.
GCACTCCGCCGTTTTCAAGCGGTCTTACAGCCTGTTTGAGCGAATGACCGAGAGCCTTATACAGTGCCTCTGTTATGTGATGTGAGTTCTTTCCGTAAAGCGCCCTGAGATGAAGCGTTATGCCCGAATTGAACGCAAGCGCCCGCATGAATTCCTCTGTCATGCAGGTGTCATATCCGCCTATGCTCTGCTCCGGAAAAACAGCGTCAAAAACAAGGAAGGGTCTGCCGCTTATATCGAGCGAGCAAAAGCCCAGAGCCTCATCCATGGGAACATAGAACGAACCGAAACGGGCTATTCCGCTCTTATCGCCCAGCGCCCTTTCAAGAGCCTTGCCGATCACGATGCCCGTGTCCTCAACAGTATGGTGACAATCCACATGCAGATCGCCCTTCGCCTTCACTCTGAGGCCAAAGCCTCCGTGTACCGCCATTGCGGTGAGCATATGATCGAAAAAACCGATGCCGGTGTCTATTTCCGCATAGGCTTCGTCAAGTGACAGTTCAACAGAGATCTCCGTTTCCTTTGTCTTTCTCCGGATTTCCGCATTACGCATTTTCTTCACCTCATAACGGACTGTTTTGTCCGAAAAATAGGCGATACCGCATATCATCATGAGGTATCGCCTATAGTATAACTCTTTTTTGCCGATTTGTAAATAAATATCGTGAGGAATTGCCTGAGCTTTGCATTTTTTGTCAACATGTCAAAACATTAACGATTTTCTGAAAGATATTTTTCTATAATGTACCCTTCAAGAGCCGTCATCAGCTCTTTGTTTTCCTCACTGCTGCCGGTTGTTATTCTCAAAGCTCCCGCAGCGCCGAAATATCTTACAGCTATGCCCTTTGATAGAAGATACTCAAAAATATCCTTTGCAAGCCGTGTTCTGACAAACACAAAGTTAGTGCGCGGCTCCGGTATATCAAAGGAAAGGGAGTATCTCTCGTTAAGCTTGAGCAGCTCCTTGTAGAGTGTGCGTATGTTCTCTCTGATAGCACTGCATCTTTCCCTGAGAAGCTCCTTGTGCCTGAATATGCAGGCTCCCACCCTCTGAGACAGAGTGTTAACATTATACGGTGACTTCACAGCTCTGAGCGCAGTCGTTATTGTTTTATTGCAGACCGCAAAGCCCAGGCGGAGCGCCGCAGCGCCGACTGCCTTTGAAGCAGTTTTGAGCAATATCAGGTTATCATACTGTGCGGCCTCACGAATAATAGACTCGTCCCAGAAATCCATATAAGCCTCATCAAGAACAACAAGCGCGCTGACCGAGGTCACAAGCCTCCTTACCTGGGCTGCGGTTATTCCCGTGCTGGTCGGATTACAGGGGTTTGAAAAAATGACCATATCGGCGTTATTATCATTGACTGTCTTTATCAGGCTGTCAACATTTATATTCAGAAGCTCATTTTTTTCGCAGGAAATAATTCGGTTTTCGGCAAGGAACGAATAGAAATTATACATACTGAAATCAGGCTCGGCAACGATGACTGTACTGTTCTTTTCGAGAAGCGCCGATGCAATAAGATAGAGCACCTCATCAGAGCCGTTAGTTGCCGTTACATTTTCGGGAGCTATGCCGTAGAAATTCGCAAAGGCTTCGATAAGCTCTTCTGCGACGGTATCAGGATAGCGGTTGAAATCAACGCTGTCAACTATCTCCTTTATCTCTTTTCTTATCTGCTCGGGCATAGAAAAAAACGATTCGTTTGCGTCGAGCCTTATCCTGTAATCTCCCGTTATAGGCTGATACGGCTCAAGCTCACGCACCTTATCGCATAATTCGTAGGACATTTATTCCACTGCCTTTCCTTTTCATTTTTTTCTCTTTATAATTTTAAGAATTTAAGCTCCTGAAAATCACTCAGGACTGAATATCGTGATAGATCGCCCCATTTATTCACATATATCAATTCGGACAGATTCCTCGGGTGAATATCTACTCTTAAGCAAAGTAGACAAATGTGACAAAAAAAATGAGTGAATAATATAATTGTGTCGTCTCGGTTTTTGTGATATTATTGATTTACAAAAACATTTTTTCCGAAAAGAGGAGGAACTATCATGAAAAATTACAAAAGGTTATTGTGCATTATTCTCGCATCATCCGGAATTCTTTTATTATCAGCCTGCCGACAGGATAAAAGCACAGACAGCTCCGTAACAAGCAGTTCGTTATCATCTCAGGAGAGCGCCGCATCACAGGCAGAGCCTACATCTGATACCGCGCAGTCCTCCGCAGAGCCGTCAGACACCGAGGAAAACCGTATAAAAGCCGAAATACAGGAAAAGACAGAGCAAAACGGCTTTGGCGGGATCGATGATACGACTCTTGATAAGCTCAGCAGGCTCAGAAAAAATATGACAAAGGAACAGGTGCATGAAGTGTTAGGAGATCCCGACAGCTATCCGCCTACGGGAATATATCGTGAGCAGTATTATATAAATGAAAACAGTAACAAATATATAGAGGTCGTCATTTTGTCTGACGGTATTACGGTATATCTTGTCGACAGCGAGCTGAAAAACAGCGTTATTATTCTATAAGCTTATTCAAATCTTACC
>ONFW01000200.1 GCA_900317215.1 uncultured Eubacteriales bacterium
AGAAACAAAGCGGCTGCCGTGCATAAAATGTGCGGCAGCCCTTTTCATATCTTATTTATTTTTATAGAACCCAAAAGAAAAAGCACCGTCGCTGTGACGATGCTCTTACTATCGAGAAAATTATTATTCTGAGAATCCGGACTCGATCAGCTTGATAAGGCTCTCTACTGCAACCTCTTCATCAGCGCCGTCAGCCATGACCTTGATGGTTGTTCCACCAACAATTCCGAGTGAAAGAACACCGAGAAGGCTCTTTGCATTCACTCTTCTCTCTTCCTTCTCGATCCATATGGACGACTTGAATTCATTTGCCTTCTGGATAAAGAAGGTTGCGGGACGAGCATGAAGACCCACCTGATTCTGTACCGTTACATCCTTTACAAACATCAAATATTCCTCCTCAACTAAGATTTGATCCCCTTATATTTCAATCAAAGCATCCGGCCTTGTCTCCCCCGTCCGCCCTGATTCATATTACAATTATAGCATAATCTGAGCAATTATCAACTGTTTTAGAAAACTTTGGATTTATGTACGATTCAAATTCTTTATACAAAGCCCGTTTTTGTGCAGTTTGACAAAAATGTTTAAAATTTTTATGCTTGATAAAAAAATCGTCTTATAAATCCTGCTTATTATCGTATATTCATGCATGAAATTTGCATAAAAATTCACAGTTTCAGACAAGCCGATACATTTGTTGCTTAATTAACAAAGAAATTGTATGTTCTGCACATTAGTTATCATCAATCATAACATTATTTTCGTATATTATATAGATTTTTCAATTAATAGTGTCATCATTCGACAAACAAAACAGCTAAAATCCATTCATTATTATATAATAATCATCATTTATATTTCTAATTAAGAACTAAACCTCGTATTATTATTCCCGTGAAGCAATTTCAATATTTCGTCATTTTTTTATTTACGGAAGCGTCAACAAGGCTGTTTTTAGATTTTTTGGCACTTTTCACCAATCGGAATAATTGCACAATACTGCTCAGATTTGCAAAATCCTACATGCTTTAACAAGCAAGAGGCAAGAAGCGCCGTCAATCATTACCGTCTGTTTTTTTGCTGATAAGCTGTCTTTCCTTTTCGGTAAGCTGTGCACTTTCAAGCATATCCGGTCTGAGTCTTGCCGTTTCAAGAACAGAGCTTTCTCTCCTCCACTTTTCGATATTGGCATGATGTCCGCTCAGAAGCACATCGGGAATACCTATTCCCCTCCATACAGAAGGCTTGGTATATTGGGGATATTCAAGCAGACCGTTGTAATGGCTCTCCTCCTCAAAGCAAAGGTCGTCAGAGAGAACCCCCGGTATCATTCTGCAAACGCTGTCGGTAAGAACAAGCGCAGGAAGCTCGCCCCCCGTGAGAACATAATCGCCTATAGATATTTCCTCATCGACATAGAGGTCGATAACACGCTGGTCGACGCCCTCATAATGACCGCAGAGCAGACAAATATTCTCCATTCCGGCAAGCTCACGCACCTTATCCTGCGATAAGGTTTTACCCTTGGGCGACAGATAGATAAAATACGGCTTTTTGCCGAGACGGGCGCAGATATCCTCAAAGCAGAGAGCAATCGGCTCAGCCATCATCAGCATCCCCATACCGCCTCCGTAGGTAGAATCATCAACTCTTTTATGCTTGTCGAAGGCATAATCTCTGAGCTGATGACAGACTATCTCCATCACGCCCTTTTTCCTTGCTCTGCCGATCACGCTTTCATTAAGCACAGTGTCACACATTTCCGGAAAAAGAGTTATAATATCAATCCTCATCGTCAAAGATCCCCTTGATCGGTCTTATTTTTATTACCCCGCCGTCAATATCCTTTTCTACAACGACGTCCGGAATAACCGGCACAAGATAGTCTCTGCCGTCCATGCTGACCTGATATACGTCATTTGCACCCGTTTTCAGCACATCTGTCACCTCTCCGTAAAACGTGCCGCTGTCAGCATCCTCCACCCTCAGTCCGATAAGATCCTGAATGAAGTTAACGCCCTCCGGGAGTCTTGCGTCATTACGGTCTATAAAAACGATCCTCCCCCTGAGAGCGTCAGCCTGCTCCACGGTATCGGTGCCTTCAAGCTGTACCACAGCAATATTCTTATGCACCCTTGCACGCTTCACCTTCAAAAGCTCTCCCTGAGCGTCATAAAGCTTTTTAAAGCCGCACAGAAACTCTGCGCTGTCGCACCACGGATCTATCCTTACCTCGCCCCGAAGACCGTGAGTACCCACTATTCTGCCTGCCTCTATATACTTTTTTTTCATTGCTTCGCCTCCCTGACGATAGTATCCTATTTTTTTAGCATTTCTTGTCTGATATTGCTTATATGCGCTGCTTTCATTTCATCTGTTGCCTGAGAGCATGGATACAGCTTTTCGTATATCAAGGCTGTGTCTATTTGCTGCTCCGGAGAACGCTCTAATATAGCTTTCACAATATCATTCACCCTATCTGATTTATCAACAATAACGTCTTTTGATCTGACAGTTAAGCTTTTTAATTCGCAGCGAGGTGAAAACAGCACTATAGAATGGATCGGCGTTTTCTCAGGCAGAAGGTCCTTTAACACCTTGCAATGGTTTCTGTTCTGCCAGACGGGATTGTAAAAATGCTCCTTGCGCGACCTGCCTGAACCGTTATAGAGCACTTGTGTCCAATATTTCTGACCGTCATTGCCGAAAATCCAGCCCTTATAGTTTTTACTCTCAATAACAAAAACACCCTTGCTTCCTATCATAACGATATCCAGTTCAGTCATTTGTCCATCCTGCTTGGGTAAATACAGATTGAATAAGAATCTGAATCCGATCTCCTCATATTTCCTGAGAGAACGATAAATCCGGTACTCTCCGTTTTTACCTTTATCGAATATCATATCAAGATAAGAGGTATGGGTTATCCGCTTATAAGCCGTTTTATTGTATTTTGCGATACCGACCGAGAAAAAAATGATCGCTGTCACAGCTACCGGTGACGCAATGACAAGGCACAATAAAAACAAATTCATATTATCACCTCTACCGTGAACAAAGCACGAGCTACCTGACAAGCAGCGGTTCGCCGAAATAGAAAAGGGAAACCCGAAAGGGCTTCCCGATGATCCTTCTGTCAATCTATCTCGACCTGGATCTTTTCATCATTTCTTGCTGCAGCGGCTCTCATAACAGTGCGGATAGCCTTTGCGATCCTGCCCTGTCTGCCGATGACCCTGCCCATATCGTCCTCGTCAACATGAAGATGATATACAATGATATCCTCCTCGTTCTTCTCGTCAACTGTGACCGTTACGGCATCGGGCTTCTCTACAAGACCCTTTACGATAGAAACAAGTAATTCTTCCATTTTTTCCTCCGACAACATCATCAGATAATGTTGTTCTTCTTAAGAAGCGCCTTTACTGTATCTGTGGGCTGTGCGCCGTTTGCGATCCACTTCTTTGTCTTCTCAGCATCTACCTTGAACTCCTCTTCAGCATTAAGGGGATGATATGTGCCGATCTCCTCAATGAATCTGCCGTCGCGGGGATATCTTGAATCCGCAACAACTACACGATAAAAGGGTGCTTTCTTTGCGCCTACACGGCGAAGTCTGATCTTTACTGCCATTTTAATTACCTCCGTAAATTCTGACCTTGTGCTTTTGCACAGTCTTTGATTTTATATATTTTCACCAATAATAATATTGGGTGAAAGCCTTGCTTATGCTCAGGACTTCTTCTTTCTCTTTCCGTCGCCCTGACCGTGGAGCATGCTCGGGTTCATGGGCATTCCTCCAAGTCCAGGCAGGCGCTTTCTCCTGCCCTGCTTGTCTCTCTTGTTCATGCCCTTCATGAACTTCTGCATCTCCTCAAACTGCTTCAGAAGGCGGTTGACGTCCTCCACCTTCATGCCGCTTCCTGCTGCGATCCTTTTCTTGCGAGAGGGGTTTATTATTGCCGGATCCTCACGTTCCTTCTTTGTCATGGACTGTATTATCGCAGCGATCCTGTCCATCTGTCTGTCGTCAAAGTCCATCTCCCTGACCTGCTTGCCGATGCCCGGCACCTTTGAGAGAATACTCTTTATGGAGCCCATTTTCTTTATCTGCTGCATCTGGTCGAACAGATCGTTCATATCAAATTTATTCTGCTGGAACTTCTTTGCCATTTCCTCGGCCTTTTTCTGGTCGAGACGGTTTTCGGCATCCTCAATAAGCGTAAGAACATCGCCCATGCCGAGGATCCTTGAAGCCATTCTGTCGGGGTGGAACACCTCGAGATCGTCAAGCTTTTCTCCTATCCCCGCAAATTTTATCGGCTTGCCCGTAACCGCCTTTACCGAAAGGGCCGCGCCGCCTCTTGTATCACCGTCAAGCTTAGTAAGGATCACGCCGCTGATATCAAGAAGCTCGTCAAAGGATTTTGCAACATTGACAGCGTCCTGACCTGTCATAGAGTCCACCACGAGAAGTATCTCATCGGGGGACACCTCAGCCTTTATCTCCTTTAGCTCATTCATCAGCTTTTCATCTATATGCAGACGTCCTGCGGTATCAAGGATAACAATATCGTTGCCGTGATCCTTAGCATGTCTGACAGCAGCCCTTGATATTGTCACCGGATTCTCCTGACCCATCTCAAAAACCGCAGCTCCTGCCTGTCCGCCGACAACCTTCAACTGCTCTATTGCTGCAGGTCGGTAGATATCGCAGGCAACAAGAAGGGGTCTGTGACCGTTCTTTTTGAGCATCTTTGCAAGCTTTGCGCTGTGGGTCGTTTTTCCCGAGCCCTGAAGTCCGCACATCATGATTATTGTAGGCGGCTTTGAGGCATAATTGAGCCTTGTCTCCTCGGAGCCCATCAGCGCAGTAAGCTCCTCGTTTACAATCTTTATTACCATTTGCGCAGGAGTAAGACTTTCCATTACATCGGAGCCTACAGCTCTCTCGGTGACCCTGGACGTAAAGTCCTTTGCGACCTTATAGTTTACGTCTGCCTCGAGAAGCGCCATTCTGACCTCTCTCATTGCACTTTTTACGTCGCTTTCGGTGAGCTTTCCTTTGCTGCGCAGCCTTTTGAACGCCGCGCTCAGCTTTTCGGACAGTCCTTCAAACGCCATATCTCACACCCCTTATCAATTACATCTCATTGAGCTTATCAAGCTCCGAAAGAATGACCTTAATGCTCTGGTTGATATCGTTTGAACGGTATCTCTTGATATTGAGGTCATCTATAATATCTATATTTTTTCTTATACTGTCAAGGCTTTCTCTGAGCTGTCTGCTGTTTTTAAGCAGTCCTAACTTTTCCTCAGCCTCAAACAGTATTGCTTCTGCACGCTTGATGCTGTCACGAACTCCCTGTCGTGTGATATCAAGGTTCCCGGCTATCTCGCCCAGCGACAGGTCATCATTATAATAAAACTCCACAGCCTCACGCTGCTTATCGGTAAGAAGCATACCGTAATAATCGAGCAGAGTCGATACTTCAAAATTTTTCGACATACACCGGGCCTCCCGAAACGGTATTCTGTAAAGTGTTCAGCTTTACACTTTGCTTATTATACACTATCTTTTCTTTTTTGTCAAGCAATTACTCATGGTTTTTCGCCAGAAAAAAGCATATTGTTTTTAAGTCGGCAAGGTTTTTTCTCCCAAAAATATTAATATACAAAAATAAACTGAATATCACACAATATTGCATTATATGACAAAATTCTGTTTTTTTCTTGACAGTCTGAGTTCTTGATGATATAATCATGCATGAATTGAATATCAGCTTATCCCGAGTGACTGAGGGAACAGGCCCTATGAAGTCCGGCAACCTGCTTTTTTGAGTAAGGTGCCAAATCCTGCGGTATTTCCGAAAGATGAGTTTTCGATTGCTGTTCGGTCATGCCGGACGGCTTTTTTATTGTCACGGGAATACAGCTTGACAAAGGAAGGAAATGGAACAAAATGGCAAATCACCTCTTTACGTCCGAGTCCGTTACCGAAGGACATCCCGACAAAATGTGCGACCGTATATCCGACGCGGTGCTCGACGAAATAATCAAGCTTGACCCCAAGGCTCATGTTGCCTGCGAGGTTACGGCTGCTACCGGTCTGGTGCTGATAATGGGCGAGATATCGTCCTCAGCTACAGTAGATGTTGACAAGATAGCCCGTGATGTTATCACCTCGATAGGATACAACGATCCGAGGGTATGCTTTGACGGAAATTCCTGCGCAGTTATCACTTCTATTCATTCTCAGTCGCCCGACATATCTATGGGCGTAAACTCCTCCTATGAATACCGTGACAGCAAGAACGACAGCCTTGACCGTATCGGCGCAGGCGATCAGGGTATCATGTTCGGCTTTGCCTGCGATGAAACGCCGGAGCTGATGCCCCTGCCCATATCACTTGCACATAAGCTCGCAAAGCGTCTTGCTCAGGTCAGAAAAAACGGCACTATCCCCTATCTCCGTCCCGACGGAAAAACTCAGGTCACCGTGGAATATGACGATAACAACAGACCTGTAAGGCTCGACACTATCCTCATATCCACACAGCATGATGAGGACGCCGACATAGAGACTATAAGGCAGGATCTTGTTAAACATGTCATCACCCCTGTTATCCCCGGGGATATCATGGACAGTGAAACAAAGATCCTCGTCAATCCCACAGGACGCTTTGTTATAGGCGGTCCTGCAGGCGACAGCGGTCTTACCGGAAGGAAGATCATTGTTGATACCTACGGCGGTTATTCACGCCACGGCGGCGGCGCTTTTTCGGGCAAGGATCCGACAAAGGTCGACAGGAGCGCAGCTTATGCAGCAAGATATGTCGCTAAAAATATCGTTGCAGCAGGACTTGCAGCCAAGTGTGAGATACAGCTCTCTTATGCAATCGGTGTTGCAAGACCCGTTTCTGTCATGGTCGAGACCTTCGGCACAGGCAAGGTCAGCGAGGATATACTGCGAAGGGCTGTTGAAGAAGTATTCGATCTTCGTCCTGCGGCTATAATAAAACAGCTCGATCTGAACAGACCAATTTACAAGGAGCTTTCTGCTTACGGTCACATGGGCAGAGAGGACTTAGGCGTTGCATGGGAGAACACAGACAAGATAGATGCTCTCCTTGATGCAGTAAGAAAAATTCAATAAAAAATAAGAGTCGTCAACCTGACGGCTCTTTTTCTTTGTCCTGCATTGATCGGACTGCAAGACCGTTATTCAGTTTCTATCCCGAACACTCCTGCTGCGTTTTTACAGAGTATCATTTCCCTTTCATCATCTGTCAGATCAAGCCTCATAAAGCTTTCATATTCCTTTACAGGGTGCCACATAGGATAATCTGAGCCAAACATCAGCCTGTCCGCGCCGTAGAGTCTTATCAGCTCATGCACCCTTTCGGGGCTTATAAACGGCATTACGCTCGAAATATCCATATAGCAGCTTCTGTCCTTCATATATGGTACAGCCTCATCAAATATCGACCAGCCTCCAAGATGCGCCGCCACTACAGTCAGAGACGGAAAGCTGTCAATAATATTCGCGGTTCGTCTCGGGTGAGAGCGGTCATAGCGATAATCTCCGCTGTGTATCAGCAGAGGAAGTCTGCCGCTTATCCTTTCATATATTCTCATTGCAGCAGGGCAGTCCGCCTCAAAATCCTGAGTATCGGGGTGAAGCTTTATCCCCTTTAATCCAAGGGATATTATCCTCTCAACCTCCTCATCAAGGGCAGCATCGTCCATGTCAGGGTGAAGAGTCCCGAGTCCTGTCAGCTCCTTGTGCGCCGAACACTCCTGCGCTACGAGATCGTTCAGCTTTTTTACGCTTCTGGCATTCATCGCAACAGCGTTCACCACAAATCTTTTTATCGGTCCCTTTTCCGCAAGACCGACAAGCTCCTCAGCAGTTCCTCCGCAGCTCATCTCAACATCATAAAACTCACCCACGCCCTTAACGGCTCTCGCCGCAAGCTTTTTATGGTATATATGTGCATGACAATCTATAACTATCATAATTATTTCTCCCCCTTGCATATTGTTATACAGGCTTATACTGATTATATTATCACCGGAAAGCCATGTCAAGATTTTCCTCCTGCGCTGGGGAACCCCTTTTCTGGCGAAAAAAGGGGTTCCCCAGTCCCTTCCCTAAATTCGATGTGTTTAGCTCTGTCTGTTTTCTTTGCGGCGCAGTGCCTGCGCTCTCGATTCGCGGCGGAGTGTCTTTTTTCATTGCGTATACTCAACCGAAGTCGTGGCGGAGAAAATGCAGCCCGAGCAGACCTTCATGGTCTGCGAGGCAGTGGATTATCAGAAAAAGCTGCTGCGTTATAAATC
>ONFW01000043.1 GCA_900317215.1 uncultured Eubacteriales bacterium
CGCAGCGAGCGAGGCCGCGAATCGACAGCGCAGGCACTGCGCCGGAGGGAGCATCATGCAAGGCTGTGCCTTGCCCGTGCCGGAAACTGCGACTTGATATTAAACACGCTTACGAAGTTAGCGAGCGCAGCGAGCGAGGCCGCAAATCGACAGCGGAGGCACTCCGCCGCTGTACTGATTGACAGTGATGTGTTATAGGTGTATAATCAAAATGGATAGGTTTATACAATAATCTGACAGGAGGTAATACAATTGAAAACCAAAAACACTTCAAAGCTATCGCACCGTATTCTCGGAGCAGCGCTGTCTGCGGTTCTGATCTGCTCGGCATCAGTGATGTCTGCATCAGCAGCGTCCTTCACAGAAAATGACTTCGCATCATCAGCAGCCACCGCAGGAAAGATTACTCTTAGCAAAACCTCACTTACTGTTGCAAGAGGAAACACTGCTTCGCTTGCAGTAAGATTTTCGGACGGTATCAAAACAGATGTCACATGGAGCTCCTCAAACAAGACCGTCTGCACGGTAAAAGACGGCGTTATAACCGCAAGATCTGCAGGAACAGCGATCATCAAGGCAAAAACCTCTGACGGAAGAACAGCAAAATGTACCGTTACCGTAGTTGTAAAGCCGACAAAGATCGTACTCAATAAATCCTCAGTAAATATCTACAGAAACTCCACTCTTACGCTTAAGGCTACAGTTTATCCCTCCAGCACGACAAACAAGACCGTAAAATGGAAATCGAGCAAGCCTGATATCGCTTCCGTATCGCAGGACGGCGTTATAACAGGCATAAGCAAGGGAAAAGCCACCATAACAGCAATAGCTTCAAACGGTATTAAGACAACTGCGATCGTAAATGTAATAGTGCCTGCTTCGGGCATCTCTCTTAAAAAATCCACAGCATTAATAGGCGTAGGCGAGGAGTTCAAGCCCACAGTCTCCCTTACTCCGTCAGCCTCTAACGAAATAGTCACCTTTACTTCAGACAATCCCAAGGTCGCCGCCGTTGTTAACGGAAAAATAAAGGGCAAGGCTCCGGGTAAAGCGGTCATCAAGGCAACGATCCCAAACGGAAAGCTTGCACTGTGTACCGTCACAGTACAAAAAGCTCCCGAATGGGTACAAATAAGGGAAACAAACCTTGAATTAGGCGCAGGAGAAACTTATTCTCCTGATATAATGATCCCGAATGACCGTGCTTGCTCAAAATTCACCTACACAAGCACTGACACTTCAGTGTTTACCGTCAGCGCCCTGGGAAAGCTGACAGCCAAAAAAGCAGGTTTAGCCTTCCTCACAGCAGAGACCTATAACGGCAAAAGCTCATCCGCATCAGTCAAAGTATATAACGCCCCTACAAGCATCAGACTTTCCACAACCTCAAAGACGCTGAAGCCACAGCAGACGCTTTCATTAAATGTCATCTTCAATTCGGGAGAGAAATCCAACAAGCTCAAATTCACCTCAAGTAATACTGCGGTATGCACCGTGGAAAAGAACGGAACCGTCACCGCAAAATCAGCAGGAACGGCAGTCATCACCGCAAGGACCTTCAACGGAAAGACAGCCTCCTGCAAAGTGACAGTACAAGCAGGAATCTCCGACAGCGAATTCAGATCAAACTTCAACACATTTAAAAATTATATTCTCTCTCATTATGAAGGGACAGATGATAACGGCAATAAATATATCCGTTTCGCTCATCCCGGAGCAACGGAAGAAAACGGCACTTATGTTGTCTTCACCTATGCAGCTTCTCAGAATGTAATAAATATAGAAGACTGCACTATCGATGAACAGTTCAATATTTTCGTCACAAGATTCGTTCTTGACTATAACACTCCTTCAAAGGTTTCTTCAGAGGTCTTGCTTGTAAACCTTTTTGAAGCATTCACCAACCCGATAAGCTATCTCGGCAAAGCAACGATCAAGCCTGCCGAATATACCCGCACTACAAAGCTCAAATATACCTTCAGCACGGACGGAACAGGCACTGTAAATCAAACCGTATATTCCGACTTCAAGCAAAAGGCAGACAGCCTGATCTCCTCCTCCCTGCTATTTGCCGATTCAAAGCTAAAAGCCTCCGGCTCCGGAATGACTCTTGCAAAGCTTGGCTTCATTTCGCTCAAATAAAATAATTTCCGGATCAGACAAGACCGTCCCTCTGTATTGCTCACTAAAGCTGTCGGGACGGTCTTATCAATATCTGTCATAAGCCGACTTTAGTTCATATACAAAGGAGAAGAATAATGTCAAATGTAATCTATATGGATCATCCCTTGATAAAGCACAAGATAACCATGCTCCGTGACGAGAGAACCGGAACAAATGAATTTCGCAGGCTCGTCGAGGAGATCGCAATGCTTATGGGGTATGAAGCGCTCTCAGACATGAAGACCCGTGACGTTGAGATAAAGACTCCGATAGAGGATACCGTTCAGCCCGTACTCGACGGAAAAAAGCCTGCCGTTGTTCCCATACTCAGAGCAGGACTCGGTATGGTAGGCGGCATACTTGCCCTGCTTCCTAACGCTAAGGTAGGTCATATCGGAATGTACCGTGACGAGCAGACCCACAAGCCTCACGCCTATTACTGCAAGCTTCCGTCATTTATTGAAGAGAGGCTGATAATAGTTGTCGATCCGATGCTTGCAACAGGCGGCTCACTTATAGATGCCGTCAACGAGATAAAATCACACGGCGGCAAAATGATAAAATGTATGTGCATAATAGCCTCTCCCGAGGGTGTAGCCGCCTTCTCTGAGGCTCATCCTGACGTTAAGCTCTATGTCGGAGCATTGGATCGCTGTCTCAACGAAAACGCCTATATCTGTCCCGGTCTCGGAGACGCCGGAGACAGGATATTCGGAACAAAATAATTCAAAAACACAGCTTTTGTGTTGAAGACCCGTTTCCATTGACAGTACCTCCAGATATGCAGGCATCAGGAATACCGTTTTCAAAAGCCGCACTCCACTCTCTTTGGTGACGGACAATCCATTCCGCCGCTTTAGAAACAGAGCTTCTTGCCATTCAGATCAAAAGCAACAACGGGTTGCTTGTGTTTTATATATTTCTGTATTAGAATCTGTAGCATGGAGGTGTTTTAATGAACACAAAGGACGTTATCTACGAACTCAGAACAAAGAGCAAAATGTCGCAGGATGAGCTTGCTGAAAGGGTTTTTGTGACCAGACAGGCGGTATCTCGCTGGGAGAACGGTGACACCGTGCCGAATACCGAAACACTGAAGCTGCTTTCGCAGCTATTCAATGTTTCTATCAACACGCTGCTCGGCTCACCCCGCAAGCTGATCTGCCAGTGCTGCGGCATGCCGCTTGACGATACGATCATCGGCACTGACAAGGGCGGCGCACCGAATGAGGACTACTGCAAATGGTGTTATGCAGACGGACATTACACCTACAGCGATATGGACGAGCTGATCGATGTATGTATCCCGCACATGGCGAAGGAGGGCTTTACCGAAGAACAGGCGCGCGCCTATATGAAGGAAAAGCTCCCGCAGCTTGATTACTGGAAACGATATGAGGAGCTTAGCGACAACGGACAATTTGAGGAGTTCAAGAGGCAGTTGATCGATGAGATCAACGCCCTGCATATCGAGGGTATGCCAAAGGTGGAAAGGCTCAACTCCCTCGTCGGCAGCTATGTGAATCTTGCTTATCCGCTGCCAAGCGGAATCAGCGCAAGGTTCCTTGACAACAATGCGACCTATCTTGGCAATCAGCTTGAATCGGAATTCGGCGGAGATCGCTGCTTCGGCGTATTGGCGAATACGGCTTTTATTCTGGTCAGCACCTATGAGACGGACGGTAAAAATCCCGAGCTTGTGCTTTATAAAAAAAGATAAGAAAATGCATTCGGTCAGCAGCATCAACGCTGCTGACCGAATTTTCATGCATAAAAACACCCCGCCACATAGTGACGAGGTTTTTCTGGAGCCTGCCGGGCTCGAACCGGCGACCTCCTGCGTGTGGAGCAGGCGCTCTGACCAGCTGAGCTAAGCCTCCTGATAAAGCGAAGAAAAAATAAACGCTGAACAAACTCCCTGATCGGCTTTATTGTGTTATTCATTCTTCAATATTCATTGAGCCCCGCAGTTTTCCTGCGGGGCGTCCTATGGAGACTATTGGACTTGAACCAACGACCTCTTGCATGTCAAGCAAGCGCTCTGACCAGCTGAGCTAAGCCTCCGTGTTTTTCTGTGATAACCGCCGCAGCATAGAACCGAAGCGGCTTGAATATATGGTCGGAGTGAAGGGACTTGAACCCCCGACATCCTGCTCCCAAAGCAGGCGCGCTACCAACTGCGCTACACCCCGTTATCCCTGAGACTTTATTATTATATAATATCATCTCAGAAATGTCAACCCAAAAATCATAATTCAACTTAGCTTAATTCAAAAACAGCTTCGCACATTTCTCCGAAAAACGGTTTGTACGAAGCTGATCTCTTACCCTGAAGGCTGTCCCTCTGTTATTTACATTATTTTTATCCTGATCCTCAGCGTCAGGTTTTCCTCGTTTTTCAATACTGAGACACTGCCCATATCTATCTTATACTTTCCTCCCAACTCTGCAGCCGCATTTTCGAGGCAATAATAGAATTTATAAGGTGCCTCGTTGAACATTCCTGCTACATAGTCCGCATAGGGAAGCTCTGTACCGAACCGCACAGGAATATATACCTCTCCCCTCTTGACCCTGTCAACAATAGCATTGGTTAACAGCTCGTCAGACCTTGCATCAAAGCTCTCTATATACACGCCCTCAACATAATAATAGTTCATATCGTTTGAGGTACACATCGGAACATAGAAATTATACTTTACCAGCGGATCTATATCATCACTGTTATCAGCCTTTACTACAGTATCCAGATCCTCACAGATCATATGGTTCTTTGATATCTTCTCCGTGGTAAGGTTGAAGTATTCATAGTTGATAACTCCCTCAGGATCGTTATCATCCCATGTCGGATCAACATGATACCATTCGCCGTTGAGCTCAACACAGTTCCACATATGGGAAACGCCCTCAGCATCACCCTTTATCATCACAGATGATATACCTACCCTTGAAAGAAGCATTTGCATAGACTTCGCATAGCCCTCGCAGACCGCATCGCCCTCGACAACAACTCCGTAGGCAGTAAAATACTGCCAGCCATCGCCCGTACTCTTTACTCCTGTTTTATAGGTACAGCTTTTAAGTATGGCATCATGGACGAGCTTTTCTCTTGCATATTCGCTTTTGCCCTTTTCTATGCCCAAGAGCAGCTCCCTGATCCTTTTGTTGAACCTGTCGATATAGCTCTCGCATTCGTCTGCGGAAAGGACAGAATAGAATTCTACTATCGTATCATCGTCAGCATACGCATAGCCGAAAAGGTTTTCTATCCAGAATATCTCGGGATTGTCGTTGATAAAGGCATTGACTACCTCTCTGATATCAAATTCAGAGAACTTATGATTCCTCACCTTGATCCTGGATATCCTGTATCTGCCGTTTTCATCGGGATCGTTTGACACGCTGTATACGGCGGCGGCAAGATGAGTATACAGATATTTCTTTTTATCGCTGTCAAGTGAATCAAGGCCGTATCTCACCGGAACAAACTGATAATCCTCGACACCGCTGCTCAGGATCTCCTTATTGATAGGTTCATAGGTTATATCCTCATCAACACTCCCGCTCAGCTTGACAGCCTCAATATCGTTTACGCTCCTGCCATCACTGCCTGACATATTTGCCACCAGCATTATACAGGCGATAACAAGGGTGATCGCAAAGCCGAAAAACAGCACATAAAGAGCATTTGATACTGCCTTTTTCATCAAATCCCACCATTACCGTATTATTTGCAGCAAGTAATTATTGCAGGATATTACTCTTCCTCAGTTCTCCTGCCGCCCTTCCGGCCCGAACCGCTTTTTGCCTGAAAAGCCTTGAAGCTCTGTCTTGTCTTTTTTACTGATGCAAGATTTGAAGAAAGCGAATTTTCCGCCTTTCTCATGATATCATCTATATAATCGCTTGCAGCCTTCTTTATAGCGCCGGCTTCCTCATTTGCTTTTGAGATTATCTCAGCCGCCCTCATCTGAGCCTGTCTTGTGATCTCACTGCGCTCGACCATGCCCTTTGCTCTTTCCTCAGCCTGCTGAACGATAGTCTCGGCCTCCTGCTTTGATTTTGCAAGTATATTGCTCCTGTCAGCAGCGATATTCTTTGCCTGTCTAACCTCCTGGGGCATATTGGTGCGCATCTCGTCCACTATCTCCTGCAGCCTCTCCACATTTACAGCTCTTTTTCCTCCTAAAAAAGGTACCTTTGAGCTGTTGTCAACTATCTCCTGAAGTTCGTCAATAAGCATATCAAGCTTCATTTCATTTTACTCCTTTGCTTTATCCTTAAAAGTATCTCATCCTTTATGCAGTCAGGTACAAACGAGGAGATATCTCCTCCAAGCAGACCAACCTGCTTAACGATACTTGAGCTGAGATATGTATTCTCCGCACTGCTCGTCAGGAACACTGTCTCAATATCGTTGTCAAGCTTTCTGTTTGTCAGAGCCATCTGAAACTCATATTCAAAGTCCGAGACTGCCCTGAGACCCTTTACTATCGCGGATGCATTCTTCTGAGCGGCAAAATCGACCAGAAGACCGTCAAAGCCGGCGATCTCCACGTTTTCTATGCCCTCCACAGCCTTTTTAAGAAGGTCTGTCCTTTCTTCTATTGTAAACCAAGGCTTTTTTTCCACATTGACAAGCACCGCAACTATGACCTTGTCGAAAAGTCTTGCAGCCCGCTTTATTATGTCAAGGTGGCCGACTGTTACGGGATCAAAGCTGCCCGGGTATATTGCAGTTGTCATAGACCTTCCACATCCTTATCAGAATATACGGAGATCATTATTCTTCCGTATTTATAATTCTTTTTCAGCCTGAACCGTCCTGTCTCCTCCGGAAGCAGCTCATCCGCAGGATGCTCGCAGATAACTATCCCGCTTTTACTCATGACCGCAGGCATAAGCTCAAGCGCCGACTGCAGAAGTCCCGTTTTATACGGCGGATCAAGAAAAGCTATATCAAAGCACTCCCCGCACGAGGAAAGATATGCAAGAGTATCTCCCTTGACGATTCTTGCGTTTTTTTCGAGTCCCGTAGCGGCAAGATTTTTTTTCACAGCATCGAGAGACTGTTTGCTGCTGTCTATAAACACGGCGGACGCAGCCCCTCTGCTGAGAGCCTCTATACCCATCTGACCCGAGCCGGCAAAGGCGTCAAGAAAACGTCTGCCCTCTACCGAAAACTGTATAATACTGAACACCGATTCCTTCACATTGTCGGCAGTAGGACGAACATCAAGTCCCGCAGGAGTAACGAGCCTTCTCCCCCTGCTCAAGCCGGTAATGACCCTCATACCTTCACGATCCTCATAAATGTAATCAACATCAAAAGCCCGGGACATCGGCAGCTCTGCCGCACAGGAGCCCGAGCATTTTTTGCTTATATTCTACCACACTATAATTATAAATAATCAGGTTAAATTGTCAATCGACTTTTTGCATAACAATACATCATATAATCATGTTTTTTCGTTATGATTTAGTATCCGGGCTGTCATTATGAAAATATGCGTATACAGCCTCTGCTGCAGGCCTTGTCATTGAACTGACCTGCATCAGTTCTTCAATATCAGCCTCTTTTATCCGCTTTATTGTTTTGAATGCCGAAAGCAAAGCCGAAGCCCTCTCCTTTCCTATCCCGTCAATGTCGGTAAGTGTCGAGGAAAGGCTCCTCCTCTTTCTCGCAATTCTGTGATAACCTATTGCAAAGCGGTGAACCTCGTCCTGAATTGAAGAAACAAGAGTAAACGCCTGTCTCTTTGAGGTTATGGATATCTCCCTGCCCTCATCAGTAATTGCTCTTGTGCGGTGCCTGCCGTCCTTGACCATGCCAAAGAGAGGTATATCCAGCCCAAAGCGCTCAAGCACCGGTCTGACCGCAGATACCTGACCCTTTCCGCCGTCGAGCAGTATAAGGTCCGGCAATCTTCCGAAGCCCTCAGCGCTGTCCTTGTTTTTGAAGTATTCCTCAAAGCGGCGTGTCAGCACCTCGTTCATCGAAGCATAGTCGTCCTGACCTGAAAAGCCCTTTATCGAAAAACGGCGGTATGAGCTTTTATAGGGTCTGCCGTTTCTGAAAACGACCATGCCCGCAACATTTTCACTGCCCATAAGATTCGATATATCGTAGGATTCAATGAACTCAGGCGGTGAAGAAAGTCCCAGCAGACCCGCAAGCTCGTCAAGAGCCGAAAGCTCATGCCCCGAATGTCCCCTGCTCTGGGCAAGCTTTTCCGCAGCGTTTCTCCTGCACATATCGAGTATCTTCTGCTGCTCACCCTTGCGCGGATAGACAAATTTCACCCTTTTTTCTCTCATACTGCTCAGCCAGTCAAGAAGAAGCTCCTCGTCCTCGGGAGCTTCATCAAGGGTTATCACGGGCGGAATGTTGTTTCTCATCGTGTAATATCTTTTGAGAAATTCCGCTCTTGCAAAAGCAGGCTCCGCGCCCCTGCCTATATCTCTTATTAGAAAATCCTCCTTGTCATAAAGCCTGCCGTCACTGAATCTCAGCACCGCAAAGCAGGCGTCCTCTCCCTCTGTCATCATACATATTGCGTCCTGCTCCGGAACGCTCGCGGCTACGACCTGCTGCTTTTCGGATATCCTCTTAACAGCGTTTATCCTGTCCCTCAGCCTTGCGGCAAGCTCAAAATCAAGCTCCTCCGCCGCCGCATTCATCTGCTCGGTCATCAGCCTGACAGAATCGCTGTCACCCTTTTTCAAAAAGTCTATTGCCGCATCTACCCTCTCGGAGTATTCCTTGAGCGTTACTCTTCCGCTGCAAGGAGCGCAGCATTGCTTGATATAATAATTCAGACACGGTCTGCCCTTTCCGCAGTCTCTCGGGAAGCTCTTGCTGCAGGACGGCAGACCAAACACCTTACGGGCGCAGTCCACCGCATTTCTTGCATACCAGGCGCTCATATAGGGCCCCAGATATTCGGCGTCATCGTCGGGCTTTTGCAGCACAAAGCTCAGTCTTTTCCACACTTCCTTTGATATCCGGATATAGCTGTAGCCCTTGTCGTCCTTAAGCAGGATGTTATATTTTGGCTTGTGCTGCTTTATAAGACTGCATTCAAGCACAAGAGCTTCAAATTCGCTTGAGCAGAGTATATAGTCAAAATCATAAACATTGCCGACCATACGGACTACCTTTTCGGAGTGGTTCTTATGCGAGCCAAAATACTGGCTGACACGGTTTTTCAGAGCCTTTGCCTTGCCGATGTATATTATCTCGCTGCTTTTGTTTTTCATTATATAGACCCC
Organism: uncultured Eubacteriales bacterium; assembly: GCA_900317215.1. Lineage (GTDB taxonomy): Bacteria > Bacillota > Clostridia > Oscillospirales > Acutalibacteraceae > UBA1213. Next base: position 9,436 of record ONFW01000043.1, read on the forward strand.
GGGACTCAGCGGCAGCTTCATTGCCTTTTCCCGAAGCTCATGCAGCTCCATAGTCATTCCCCTCTATCCGTTCTGCCTGCATACTCAATAGCTGATATTGAGTATACAGCCCGATGCGCTGACGGAGTATTTTATACCGTCATTTATATAGTCTATATCAAAAATATGCTGCTCGCTGATAAGCTCGTCCACTGCCGTCTGAAGAATCTCAGGGGACGGAAATTTAACAGAAAAGGCGTTGTCATCCCTGAACATATCGGCAGCCTCTTTTATAGCATAGAAATCATAGTAATCGTAATACAGCCCGTTGTAGACAAAATAATTGTACCTTGTCCCGTTACAGTGTGGAACAGGAAGGTCGCCGTCGACAGAATGAGTGCGTGAAAGGTCGTCGTCTGATATAAGGAAGTATTCATATGTCCTGGTGTCAGCGCCATCGTCTCTTATCGGGTCGTCCCATGTAAGATCCATAAAATAATACTCCCCGTCAAGACAGAGATAGTTCCATTGATGAGCCCCTGTCTCTGTAGCTCTTTTCCCGTTCACCCGACCGCAGGCTATGCCGAGCTTGTTCATGATGAGCTGAAATGCAGCCGAATAGCCCGAGCAGACCGCCTTTTGCTGTACAAGACAGCCGTAAGCGGTTGCCGCAGGGATAAAGCCCTCGCTGTTCCCCGAGGAAATGAGCTGCATTGAGGCTGTATCATACCGAGTTGTATCCACTATCCTGTCATGGACATATTTTACCGTTCTGTAGGTATCCTCCTGAGCGGCTGCCTCATCCGCTATGCTCTGTGCAATGCCGTCCACCGTTTCCGACGCCTGTTTTATCTGTGAAATATCACTGCTGTAAAGAACAGGCTCTACATGAAGCTCGCTGTATCCGTCAGCGGTTCTTGTAGTATAGCTGTAATTCTGCGTGATCCAAAAAAACTCCGGGTGGTCGTACAGAACTGCGTAATAGGCCTTCTTGAAATCCTCGGGTGATACGTTTTCAAGCTCAAATTCTGTGGTGAAATCCCCAAGAAGAACAACAAGTCTGTTATACAGCTCCGTCTGAGCCTCATCAAGGGTATTCTTGAGAGAGTAGTCATATTTCTCCGTGGTATCCGTCACCACATAACTCGAGGTATTATGATAGCTTTTTTGCTGCACGGAGCTTTCGGAGAAAAATCCTCCCCATATGCTGCCGCCGGAGTCTTCGCCAAAGTTTAAATCAATGCTGATCCCGCAGCCCGAGCACATGCAAAGCAAAACAACGCAAACTGCCAAAGCGAGTATTCTTTTAACTCTCATTTACTTACCTCCGATGCTTTCAGAAAAGCTTCGCCCGTATCGCTCAGATAAGATTTCTTCCGTCACAGTATTTGCAAAGGAGCATATCTCCGCCGAGATGTCTGAACATCTTCGGCAGGTACTCCTCAGTATAGGTTATACAGTTTGGGTTAGTACATCTTGTACTATGTGTATCAAACTGTCTCGGCATGGGCTTTCTGTCATCATTTTCAAGCATTTTCATTATCAGTGCCATTCTTGCGTACATTCCGTATACAGTCTGTATGAAGTATTTTGCCCTGTCGTCATAATCAACGTCCTCTGAGATCTCATCAACTCTCGGCAGAGGATGAAGTATCTTCATATCACGCTTAGCAAGCTTCATCTTCTCACGGTCGAGCACAAAAACGCCCTTCTGTCTCTCGTAATCCTCATAGCTCTTGAAGCGTTCACGCTGTATCCTCGTCATATAAAGCACATCGAGCATCGGCATTGCCTCTGCAAGCCCTCTCATCTCGGTATATCTGCAGCCCGATGCATTCATGATATCCTTGATATACTGCGGTACCGAAAGCTCAGGCGTTGATATCAGCACAAAGCGGTTGCCCTTGAAATGCGACATCGTCTTTATCAGAGAATGTACGGTCCTGCCGTTTTTCAGATCTCCGCACAAGCCGATACACATATTGTCAAGCGTGCCCTTTTCGTTATAAAGCGTAACAACGTCAGTCAGCGTCTGTGTCGGGTGAAGATGTCCGCCGTCCCCCGCATTGATAACGGGAGCCGCAGAATAAAGAGACGCTGCCTTTGCAGCTCCCTCAAGGGAATGTCTTATAGCTATGATATCAGCATAACCACCCACAACGGTTACGGTATCCTTGAGGCTTTCTCCCTTTGATACGGATGAGTTCTGGGGATTATCAAAGCCAATTATACTTCCTCCGAGCCTGAGCATTGCTGTTTTGAAGGACATCTGCGTTCTTGTTGAGGGCTCATAGAACAGCGTCGCAAGTATTTTTCCCTTGCACACCTGAGAGTATTCACCGGGATCCCGCATTATATCGTTTGCAAGCTCAATTATCTCCATAAGCTCGCTTATGGACAGGCTTTCAAGATCTATGACATGCTTTGTTTTCATATTTCCGCTCCTTTTCATTCGTCATTTTTGTTAATAGCGGCGTGCTTTATATACAATCAAAGCCTGTCGTATAAACGGCAGGCTTTTTGTTATCTGATGATCAGTTATTGAATATCTTCATTATATCCATATATGAATCGTCCGAATCACCCGAAGCGGGAGTCTGAGGCTGAGCAACAGGCTTTGCCGGCTTTGCTGCCGGAGCCTTTGTAGCTGCATTAGGATATACAGGAACCTGTGACATCGGTTCTGCAGGAGCTGCAGGACGATTGTAGGCATGCTGCTGATAATTAGGCTGAACAGGTCTTACAGGCTTGTCCTGTCTTACAGGTGCTCCGCCAAAGCGCATAGGCTCAGGCTTTGCTGCTACGGGAGAGCTATACTGGAAAGGGGAGGGTTTTCTCTCTTCCTTTCTAAGCGGTACAGGAGGAATGTAATTCTCTGTAGTCGGGAAGCCCGTTGCGATGACGATAACGCTGATAGAATCCTCCATTTCCTCATCAAGAGCAGCACCCCAGATGATGATAGCGTCCTCATCAGCCTGCTCTGAGATCATTGTAGAGGCATCTTGTATGTCATCAAGTCCGATATCGGAAGAAGCCTTAATATTAACGATAAGTCCCTTGGCGCCCTGTATAGAGGTGCCGAGCAGGGGGCTTGTGATCGCATTCTGAGCTGCTACCTTTGCCTTATCCTTACCTGAAGCAACGCCCACACCCATAAGAGCGTAGCCTGCGTCCTTCATTACGGAGGTAACGTCCGCAAAGTCGAGGTTTACAAGACCGGGAATGACTATGAGATCCGTAATGCTCTGTACGCCCTGACGGAGAACATCGTCAGCCGCAAAGAAAGCGTTCTGGAGAGTTATCTTTTCCTCACTGATATGCTTGAGTCTCTCGTTGGGGATAACGATGAGAGAGTCAACATGCTGCTGCAGCTTCTGGATACCCATCTGAGCCTGATCCATACGGCGCTTTCCTTCAAAGAGGAAGGGGGTAGTTACTATACCCACCGTAAGTATGCCCATGTCCTTTGCGATCTGAGCTACAACGGGTGCTGCTCCGGTACCCGTGCCGCCGCCCATACCTGCGGTAATAAACACCATATCGGTATCCTTGAGCAGCTCAGCGATAACCTCTCTGCTCTCATCGGCAGCTTTTTCGCCTATCTCGGGCTTAGAGCCTGCGCCCTTGCCGTGAGTAAGCTTTTCGCCTATCTGTATCTTCTGTGATGCCTTTGAGCGGTTGAGCGCCTGCTTATCGGTATTAATCGAGATAAACTCGACACCCGAAACATACTCCACCATGCGGTCTACAGCGTTTCCGCCGCCGCCGCCGACACCGACAACTTTAATATGTACCACTGTTTCCATTTCATTTTCAAATTCGTAAGGCATTGTTATACTCCCTTCAAAA
>ONFW01000021.1 GCA_900317215.1 uncultured Eubacteriales bacterium
ACTATCTGGTTTACATTTGTTATCTTTATGCTTCCGCCCTTGCTCTCCATCTTGTTCTGAGCCTGCACCAGAACACGAAGCCCTGCTGATGAGATATAGTCTACATCTGTAAAATCAAGGATAAGCTCCTTGGCGGATTCCGGCAAGGTATCAATGGCATATTTCAGCTCAGGTGAGGTATTAGTGTCGATCTTTCCCTGAGGCGCAAGGATATGTGTGGTTCCGTAAGAATTAATGTTAATGTTCATTTTTTATCCTCCAATTTTTTTAGCTTGACATAAGCATATTTTTTTCGGTATGCAAAAAGGAATACAGCGCTTACGATCAGTGAGATCGCTTCTGTAACCGACCATGATACCCACATCCCGTTTTCTCCGAACAGCCACGAAAGCAGGAAAAGCATTCCCGTGAGTATGATAAGCGTTCTGAGAATGGACAGGAAAGCAGATATGCCTCCGTTTGAAAAGGCTGTAAACAGTGCCGAGGCAAACGCATTGAAGCCAACAAACAGAGCGGCAGGAACAGCAAACAGGAAGCCCTTCATGGTAAGCTCGTAAATATGTGTGCCGCTTGTAAAGAACAAGCCCACGATAGGTTCACGTAACAGGAAGAAAATCACCGACAAAACGATACCGAGAATGGTTGTCCAAAGAATACTTAGCTTGAAGACCTTTGCCCGCATTTCCTTGTTGCCTGTTCCGTAATGGTAGGAAAACACAGGAGCTACCGCCATAGTAAAGCCCATAAATACTGCGATAATGACAAACTGGAAATACAGCACTACCGAAAGTGCAGATTGTCCTATCTCGCCCTGAAAACGGAAAATAATATGGTTCATAAACAGAGCGGTCACGCCGCCGGAAAGATTAGAGATCATCTCCGATGAGCCGTTGAAGCAGATGAAACCGATCTCCTTGAGTCTTATTCTGGTAAAGCCTATTTTATACTTGCTCTTTCCGATAGGTGAATAGTAATAAAAAGCATAAAATATGGTTACGGCATAACCGATAGCCGTAGCAATAGCCGCTCCGGTAATGCCCCAGTTAAACACAGCCATAAACAGCCAGTCGAGCACGCAGTTGAGAACACCGCCTATAATGAGCAGAACAGCAGCTAAAACGGATCGTCCCTCACCTATAAGCATAACACCCAGAGCCATTTGCAGCATTATAACAGGTCCTGCCGCAGAAAGAACTGTATAATACGGACGCAGATATTCTACGTTGATCTCCGAGGCTCCGAGCCATACCATGATCGTTTCACGAAAGATCAGACACAACGCCGCTATAATAACCGATACTATAACGGAGAATATAATGGTTTCCGAAAAAACACGGTCGGCTTCCTTTTTCTTTCCCTCGCCAACAAGCTTGACAACGACAGCGTTACCGCCTGTTCCGAGCATTATTCCAGCAGCTACAAAGAGAGAGAGTATAGGATAGAACAGATTCACCGCGGCAATAGATATCTCTCCGACCTCCGGCGTACCAACGAATTTTTCAATGAACATACCGTCCACAAGCTGATATACAGCCACAAACACCAGTGCAAATATAGACGGAAGGGCAAACCTCATAAGCGAAAAGAAGCCGAAATTCTGACCAAGCTGCTTATCCTCATCGCTGATCGGCTTTTCTTTCGTTTTTATTTCATCCATAAGATAAAGAAGCTCCTTTCATTTACCTTGCTGAGTATCTTTTTAAGAGCCTTCTTTACGGTTGCATTTTCTTCATCGCAAAGTGAGAGAAGCACCTCTGTGACTGCGACAAAAATATTACTGAATCTTTCCATGCTTTCACGCTTATAGCGTGAGGCTGCGTAGTCAAGAACAAGCTCCAGACCGCTCTTGCCGTCCAGTATCTGAACATCAAGAATGTTTTCAGCAGCCGGTGTATTCTGTCTGACATCGATCGTGTCAATATTCAGGTCATCCATTTCTCCTCCGGCGTCGCGTATATCCTCCTGATAAAGAAAACAGAGCATATCATCATCAACGGCAGATTTTCCAAGTGTTGTGTAGGGGTAGCTGTTATGAGCGATGCCCTCTGAAAGCTGCTTCTGCACATCTGCATAGAGGTCTTTTATCATCTGATCCTTTTTGAAATGTACGGCAACAGGAAGATCATTCAGCAGCAGACCGATCGTATTCATTTTTGAAAGATCATCTCTGCCGTTGTATGTCCATGAGATCTTGATATCGTCCTTCTTGTTATATATCGCTACTGACATCATAGAGACAAGGGAGAAAAATGCATTTCTGGTCACCTTGTACTTCTCCTCAACAGCCTGCATTGCCTCCTCGTTTTTGCTCAGACCAACACTGAGCTGTGCCAGAGTGTTTTCTCTGACCTCAAAGTCCACCTGCGGACGAGTAGAAAACTCTCCGTCATAAAGCTCTTCAAAATATTTCTTATCTTCAAGATAGCGGTCGGTCTTCATGGCCGCTTCACGGTCGTTCAGCATCATGTAGTAATAGTCACGATCAAGCTCCATGTCATAATATGCCTTGATTATATCAGCAAAAATAACCTGGAACGATGTGCCGTCAAACACGGTATGGTGAACATCAAAGAAAGCGTAGCCTGCTTCTTCTGTTTCAAACACTCTCAGGCGGTAAAGCCTTGAGTTTATTATGCGAAACGGCTTGACAAGAGAATCCTTGATAGCCTGAAACTCCTTTTCCGTCATCTTTTCAACGGTAAGCTTTTCACAAAGCTCAGGGTGATATTCCTGAACGATCTCTCCGTCGTTGTTAAAGACGAATTTTGTTGTGAGCGCCGGATGAGCTTCTATTACCTTTTCCAGCGCCTGCGCCATTTTTCGGGAGCAAACTGTTCCTTGTCAAAGCGCAGCATCGTAAACAGATTGAGCATTGTGGACATAGGGGTGTACATCTGATAGTCTATCATGTATGTCTGATAGGGAGTCAGGGAATGAGCTTCCTTTCTGCCTCTTTCGTCACGCTCTTCGTTGGATTCCTCCATTCCGTTCGGGTACTTTGTTTTGTATATCTCAGCGATCTTCTCAGGTGTGTGTCCGGCAAAAACATCCGCTGCGGACAAGCCGTTGATCTTTGATTCCACAAGCACCTCCATAGATGCCAGTGAATCTCCGCCGAGCTTATAGAAGTCATCATGGATACCGACACGCTCTATTTTCAGCACCTTTGCAAAGGCATTGCACAATGCAGTTTCAAGCTCATCACGTGGAGCGGCATAATCATCAATGTAATCCTCTAACTTCGGTGCAGGAAGAGCTTTTCTGTCCATTTTTCCGGTCGCCTTTAAGGGGATCTCATCTATCTGGATAAAATAGGACGGCAGCATATAATAAGGCAGATACTGCTCCATTGCCTTTCTTGTCTTATCAAAATCGACCTTAAGCTTTTTGTCAAGGTAATAAACAGCAATAAACACACGGCTTCCGTCATCAAATATCCTTGCGGCTGCCCAGTCGATACCGAGAACCTTTTTGGCGACCTCTTCTATCTCACCCGGCTCAACACGGTTGCCGTTTACCTTGACCATATCGTTCAGTCTGCCCTTTATGATGAGATCTCCGTTTTCATTTCTTACTGCTAAGTCGGCTGTATGATAGATTCCATTCTTAAACGCCTTTTCAGTCTCCTCGGGAAGATTGATATATCCCCTGACATATTTGTTTTCAAAACATATCTCGCCCTCTTCCCCGTCAGGGACCTCGTTTCCGTTTTCATCCAGCAGCATGACATGATGACCGAATTCCGAATGTCCTACAGGAGTCTGTGAATACTTTTTGTCGATCTTGAAATGAGCCACTGCAAAACCGGATTCGCTCATAAGGTAGAAGTTATGTATCGTCAGCCCGTCAAGCCAGACTTCATTTGCAGGCTCCGAGCCGATAATGCAGAATTTGAGCATAGGCGGCTTCTGCTTCAGCTTTCGGATATATGACGGAGTAAGGAAGGTGCCTGTTATCTTGTTTTTGATGATGAACATACCGATAAGCAGCGGGTTCTTTATTACAGCATAGGGAACTACAAAATTCAGCACGGCATAATACAGCCCGTAAACGATTATAAGCAGTGAGGCAACAAAATTAAGCGGAGCAACAAGAGCAAACCTGTCGTTTTCTGTTGTCAGCGGCTCGCAGCTTGACATTGTGACCGAGTTTATCATGCGGTCAATGTTGCCGTATTCATGCAGAACACCCTTTGGGTTGCCTGTTGTACCGGAGGTATATACCGCAAAGGCAGCCGCTCTTTCATCAACAGGCTCGTGTCCTGCTTTCGGCTCAAGAGTCTGTATCTCCTGCCATACGTCAGCATTGATTACGACCTTACAGCCGCAGTCCTTTTTAATAAATTCTATCCTTTCCGGAGCGTAGTTATCCTCCACGATAACAAAGGCGGAACCGTTTTTCCACACGCCCATTAAGGCAATAATAGGCGTCATGCCCCTGGGAAGGCAGATCATAACAAAATCCTCCTTGCCGACCCCCTCGCTCTGAAGATAGGCATAAACCTTGCCTGAAACTGTATCAAGCTGGGAGAAGGTTATCCCCTTTGTGTTCACGTCATCGCAAAGAACTCTTTTATCGGCAAAAAGCCTTGCGTTTTCTTCAAATTTTTCAAAAAATCCCGTCATTTTTTATCCTCCTGAGATAACAATTTGTTTTATTAATGCTTAAAAAACAATTATCGTAATTCACCTGATACATACATATTTTAAAGCAATCAAACAACTAATATTTTAGCATAATGCAAAAAAAAAATCAACAAGCAGTTTTATTATGTAACATCTTAAATGCATTTCTGCAAGAAAAACTTGAAATGATGTGCCCTGTCGTGGTATAATAAGGCTAGCTGGAGGTTTACACGTGATAGGGCGTAATTCATCCGGTTGAAATATGTTTTCAGGAGGTAAAACCATGAAAAAATCTTTATCGATCACAAGTATCTCCCTTGCGGCGGCTATGATCCTAAGTATGTCATTGCCGCTGACAGTCAATGCCGTTGACGTTGCATTAACCCTCAGAGATACTGAAGAACCTGTCGCCGCTTACGAGACTGAAGGATTTGTCCCCGATTACGACTACGGAGATGCGCTCACTACAAAGGAACTTACTGCATATGTCTACAGCATGGATAAGACCGAAACGCTGACCTGTGTTTTTGTAAGCTCCTTGCCCGATATGCCGTACATAAGCACGGTAGATTATCTGAAACATATATATAAGGACGAACCGACCGAGGAGCCAGATCCCGACGTCACCTACGGCACCTACACGATAACTAACCCGAAGGGAACAATGGTTGTTGATACCGTAAACGAAACACTGCATTTTGATTATTTTGAGGGCTTTGTCTCAGCCGCTCCAAATGTAGAGGGTACCTCACTGGATTCCCCTTACTGTAAGGAAAACGGAACCACTCATGAGAATGATGTAAACGAACTTGACCTCGATCTTTCGGAATACAATATCGATATCCTTGAAGTAGGCGGAAAATCATATTTTCCGTTATCTACTATAAGTCTTTTATTCGGCGAAACATATAACGCAGCCATATACAACGAGGACTGCATCTATTTTGTACATTGCTCCGATATAGTATCTTCAGGAGCCACCTATTTCGATAAGACTATACCGTTACAGACACTTGAGCGCAGTGATGATCTTACCGCGCTCGCATATAATGAGCTGTGCTTTGCTATTGATAAGCTCTACGGCAGACCTGCAAGTTCTGAAATAGCTTCTACTCTTGAGGGAATGAGCTTCGACAAGACTCTTGAAGAATACAGTGATGATACCCGCCATGCGAAGGAACTGCTTTTATCTAACGACAAGGCGGAATATCTCCTCGGAATGTGCAGTCTCGGTAAGATCTTTGATGACGGAGGTCATACGGCACTGTATTTTCCTTTTGTTAATGTTCTGCTGAACTCCGATTCTGCTGTTGGTCAAGAGATCATAAGAAAACAGGCCGAAGGAGAATTGACTGAAAGCGATAAGAACGCGATACAATTCGTATTCTCCGCCACTGGCGCAGCAGACAAAACAGGCATCACCTCCTGCAGAAGTGAGAACTTCAGCAAATACGAAACCGTTAAAACATGGGATGATGAATCAAAATCAGGCTTAGTTATAAGCGGAGATACTGCAGTTTTTTCCTTTGATTCATTTGCGAACGAGGCAGTATACAACTTGAAATGGTCGCTTGACTATGCAAAAGAAAAGGGCGTCAAGCGTTTTGTTATAGACCTGTCCTGTAACGGCGGAGGAAACTCTGCTGTTGTAGTGTATATCATGACACTGCTGACCAACAATAATAAGGACAATAATTCCAATTTTGTAAGGAATTTACAAGTGCTCACCGATAATATCACACGTACCAATTACCTGATCGACCTTAACCTTGACGGAGAGATCAACGATCTTGATAAGGAGGTTTACTATGATTTTGAGTATGCGGTGATCACATCAAAGTATTCCTACTCCTGTGGCAACCTTCTCCCCTGCCTTGCAAAAGACGTCGGCATTCCGGTCCTTGGTCAGAGAAGCGGCGGCGGAGCCTGCTCGATCATGATACCCTATACCTCCGAAGGATTTTACTTCTCAATGTCATGCTATAATAAGTATATCACTAAGGACAATAAGGATGTTGACAGCGGCGCTGAGCTTGATTACGAGCTGGCAAAGCTGGTGACTGACGATCAGGGCAACACAACGGTTGACTACTCCGGCTTATACGATATTGAAAGCATCAATAAAATGATAGATGAGTTTTACGGCGTTTCGGAAGAGCCTTCTGAGCAGTCCTCTGAGCAATCTTCGGAGCAGTCTTCGGAGCAGTCTTCGGAGCAGCCCTCCGAGCAGACCTCTAAGCTGCCCACGATCAATCCCGGCATAGATTCACCTGCTACAGGCGATAGCACACCGTTTATACCCGTTGTTATTATTCTTACACTTGCAGCCTCAGTATGCATGATTATAATCTGCCGCAGAAAAACAACCGGACGCTGAGAATTATCGATGAATTATCGATCTCCTGTTTTCTGAATAATCAATACACGTCGTTTATTTATATTTTATATAATCAGAACATCAGGTTATCTGATAATATAATTTATAAGGAGGATCACAATGACAAACAAAGAAATCTACAAAAAAACTCTGGTATTCTCAGCCAAAAGACTGCTTGTTGATTCTATCGGAGTTATTCTACTGGTAGGAATGTGTTTCTTAGGCTTTATTATCCTTGACAAGACCGTCGATCAGGGACTTATCGGTCTGATTATCGGGCTGATAGTTGGAATCATCATTATGGCAATAATCTCGCACTTCATTTCCTATGCGCTTAAGGCAGGACAAATAGCCATGATGACGAGAGGTATAACCGAAGGCGCGCTGCCCGATAATGTTTACGCCGAGGGCAAGGCTATCGTAAAAAAGCGCTTTACTACAGTTGCTGCTTACTATGCTGTGACAAGCGTCATCAAGGGTATCTTTAACCAGCTTGGAAAGGGTATTACCGCTGTGGGCGAAATGGTAGGCGGAGATGCCGGCGGAACGATCGGCTCAGCTATTTCAAGTGCAATTCAGGTGGTCGTTGCCTATCTGTGCGACTGCTGCCTTGGCTGGGTATTCTATCGTGAGGGTACAAGCGCAGCAAAGGCGACCTGTGAGGGTGCCGTACTGTTTTTCAAGCATGGTAAGACACTTGCAAAGAACGTAGGCAGGATCTTCGGAATGGGCCTCCTTTCACTGCTTGTGATCGGCGGTGCGTTTACTGGCATATTCTATCTGATATTCATGCTCATGCCCAGTGCATTTACTGCTCTTTCTAACGAGATCATTCAGTTGACAGCGGATGCAGAGTCGGCACCTCCCGAGTTTTTAACAAATCCCAACCTTCTGATGCTGGTGGCCGCAATTGTTCTGGGTGTGATCGTATGGAACATCATTCATTCAACATTTATTCGTCCGTTTATCCTTACGGGCGTACTGCGCAATTACATTGAGTCCGGCAAGAACGATATCCCCAGCGAGTCGTCCTTCTCCATGCTCGACAGCAAATCAGCAAAATTTGCAAAGCTTCACAGAGAGCTCGGCTAAATATCCTGAGCCTGACCATATAACAATCACAGCCGCGTCCTTCCAGCAAACAGAAGGATGCGGCTGTTTATTTATGGCATCCGGCTTTTGCATATCTTATTACACCTTGCAAAAGCCGACTATTCTTTTTTCTGAAAGAAAGCAAGCTATCATCCGATCTACTCTCGCCTATTTTTTGCATTGTCTTTGATAATCAGATTTTCGTATAGAATTCACAGAGGCTCTCTATATAAGTGCTTCAAGTGTATTCTGCTGTGGATTTTTCATTTTATTAAATTGGCCATTAATGCGGCAAGGCATGCCACTAAAACCGGATATCCGACTAAGGTATAAATCCATTTAAGAACTAAATTTTTTCCGTATATATAGGGCTTCAAGTCATCAGTTTCAGGAATATCCCACGCCTTTGTTTTTCCTACCCAGTACCAATCAATGAACAGGCGGTCAAATAAGCCCTCGATCATTACGATAATAAGCATTTGCCAAAAGCCGTCCCAGAAACCTCTTGCTCCGTTAACTGCATATACAGACACCAAAACAAAGGCAACGAATACCGGTATCCATAGGCTGAACAATAACGAATTTCGTTTCAGTTTCTTTTCTGTGATCATTCCCAGTTCAACAACACGCTCCCTCACTTCCTTTTCATATAAACATGCAAGATTGACGGCTCCGTCAGCTATACCTACAACAAGTGTAATAAGAATAATAAAACAGGCAACAACGCCTTCTAAAATTGATAAAATGATGCTCATATCGAGATCTACTCCTTATTCTTAAGTATGACATCTTCATTTTGTAAAAACAAAAGAGAACCGTTATCATTATTTATCAGTTTAAGATATTCTTCTGTATGTCTGAGGGAATACGTCATATGTCCATACCCCTCAAACACGGTCATTAAAGAGTGCGGGTAGGCTTTTTTCACGAGCTTGTGACAGGTCTTATAGGCTTTTTCTCCGCTTCCGTAGAGAAAGTGCATATTACGCTGTATAGATTCAGGCAGTTGTGGAAAATCAAACGAATAACAGCATTCATTTTCATTCTTGATACTTTCTTTTGTAAGGAAGGGAGCAATTTCGATCAAAGACTCTATCATCGGGCGCAAGGATTGTGTATCACCGTTGGTAAATTTGTTGAGAAATTTCCAGCTCATGACCTCGTCTACAGATTTATTCCTCATCATATTGATCATAGTTTTGAATTTAAAATACATAAACACCTTGTATGGCTTAGATAGGCGAATACAGGGCGCACCGTCAAAAATGGCGCGCCTGATATCAACGCCTGAGTCGATCAATTGATGAATCAATTCTATGCCGACCTCGCAACCCATAGACTGGCCATACACCAAATCGACCGCATTAATCTTTAATTCAGACAGATGCTTTGCCACAAGAGCAGCTTCCTTCCGCCTTGTCGTAAATGCGCTGCTGCCCTCATAATGTCCGTTGTATTCCGGAACAATAATATAATTGCTTTCCGACAACGGAATGTACAGATAATCGAGCGCACACGCCGGACAAAATGAGCCTGAAAGCATGACGATGACAGGCTTTTCTCTACTCCCGTATTCATAAAATTTCATTATTTGATCCCCCTCATATAAGAAACAGTTTCATCTTTTTTGCATTTTTTTGACTTATAACCACTCCGGTATTTGGCTTTAATTCGGCTTTAAACCGTTTCGAGCACAGCGAATCCAGATAAACTATAGTCTTTATAATAATTATAACAGCAAGCTTTATAATTGTCTACAAATCTTCAAAATAATCGTTCTAAAATTCGAGGGTTGTTATTAAAACATTCATAAATAAACTATGTGTAATAGTCTTTCACATATTCAAAATGAGAATAAACTGAATACTATTTTTTACGATAACAGTATCCTATATTTTATATAAAATTATTGAATGGTATAGCAGGCGCACCGTAATTTTGATTTGAGCTGCTGCACGAAGATTAAAGCTGTGAGTCTGTATCCGGCTAGTTTGCCCCTCATATATACAAAAAGCCGTAATTGTTTCTCGTCTCTATCATTGAATAATCAGGATCGTAAAAAACTGTTATTCACGGTATCCTGTCAAGATCGAGTTTCCAACAGGATCCCTCTGTATTTTTTTCGTTTTTCGGAACTATTTTCAGCACCGGAAATTTTCCCGTTTTTTTATGCTCACCGATCTCCGCATCATTCTCAAGGAACTTGTAATTGGTGCTCAGCACCTGCGAATAATAAGCCTGGACAACGTGATAGCTGTCTTTAAGTCCTTTTTCACGCAGCCAGTTATTGACAGCCATGACAAGGTTTTCAAGGTTCACCTCATAGGGGCCGCCCCAGTCACCGCCGTGGATTATCGCATTGGCAATGATCTCGTTAATAAGCTCAATTTCTCTCTCCATTTAAATACCTCACTTCTTTTTCTCAAACAGTTTATCGGGCAGATCGGAGGTTGTAGCGGTTCTGAGTGTTGTTGACTGCTGCCGATAGGCAGCAAGGAATGATAACAGGACTCTAAAAACAAGTTCAACTGTTAGGTGATAATATCAAGGCTCAGATTATTCAAAGAAACAATGCCTTGATGCGGAATTATTGAATTTTTCCAAATTGAGTTTCACGGATTCAGGTGATAATTAAGAATCAAAAAAAATTTTTAATAACATATTTTTCTATATCAGTCAACTCTCCACGCTTTCTTCTTGATTCGTAATCCTTAAGCTTTTTATCAAGCATAAGAGCTTTATATTCAAGCTCATCTTGCTCTTTCATTTTTTCAAGCTCCTCACGTGTAAATTTGTTTTTTAACTTATTCTTCTTCATAGTAACATCTCCTATTGATAATAAAAGTTTGAGTAAATATTGCTGATTATCTTTTTTAAATAGCAGCTTTCTATTCGGAAAACACATACTTGAGCTTTCTGCTCCTTACGGTATGACGCAGCTTTCTTATAGCCCGATTTTCATAGTCTCTGATCATAGGCAGTGGAATATAGGTCTCCAATGCTGTCTGCCCGTCAGTTTTTCTTACTCCGTCGTTGAGCCCGTAG
>ONFW01000026.1 GCA_900317215.1 uncultured Eubacteriales bacterium
TCTCTATAGGTCCATACATAGTATGTAAGGAGCATGGAGTCCATAGATTTAGGCTTTTTTACGTTAAGCGTGATGCTGTCCACACCGCCGGTCGATTCACTCTTCGGGGTACCGCCTATGATAGTGAGACGGTTCGGTCCGGAGGAGCCTACAGTGTAGGTTATGCTGAGCCTTGCAACCTTTGATTTGTTGCCGTAGGCATCTGAGTATCTCGAAAATGCAGTAAGAGTAAGAGTGGATTTATTGGAGCCCTCACCCTTTTTATATACTGCCATAACATAGGTCGTAGCTTCTGCTACAGAGTCCGCATTCTTTTCGATTTTTGCGCCTCCGTCTATCGTTCCGCCCGGATCATTCATTATAAGGTACTCAGTGCCGACCTTTGAATAATCTGTAACAAACGTAGAATAGTAGGAGCGGGCATATTCAAGCGAGCTCTTGACATTTAGGTAAGCCTGTCTTCCGCTGATGTCCATAGTTGTAGATGACATGCTCTGAATAGATATGAACAACAGAGATGTCGAAATAATTATCAGAAATAGGCTGACTGCAATTGCCATTGGAAGCGAAAAACCTTTTTTGCTGTTTTCCATTACAGTCTTATGCATTATTGCGTTTCTCCTTTCGTAGTATTATTCTTTGATGATTGCAAACGCTGTGCTGTCTGTTGAATTGTTTTTAATATTTACGTTGACATTATTGTCTACCTCAACAAAGCTTGCGTCATTCTGTGTTGTAATGTACGATGGTGCCGCATTATTGATAATTGCAGAGCCCTTAAGCTCATAGCCTTCCTTCATCTTTATCTCATAATAGAGATATACAAAATTCTGATTGTCCTCAGGGTTTACCTTAACAGATTTCTGTTTTCTGACCCTGAAGGTCAACTCTTCTATGCCTTCATAGGAGATAACAGTCGTCTGAGGGGGAGCGCCCTTCTTCTCTATCTCGAATCTCATCGTTCTAAGATATCCATTCATAAAATAGAGATAATACGCTGACGTGCTTGGGTCAGGAAAATTTGTTATTGTGGAAACTGCCTTAACTGACGATGAGGTGCGAACAGAATTAAGGATAAAGGATTCTACCGCAAGTGCCGTATCCTGCTCTCTGGAGGTAACAGAAGCAGTGTGATAATTCTTGATCGCAGAACCGACAAAGCCAACGCCCATGCCTGCGACCATGCCTAAAATAGCAATAGTAACGACCAGCTCAACAAGGGTCATACCGATCTTTGATCTTATCTTCTTCTTCAATTCATCATACCTCCCTTATGTTGTTGTCTGTGAGGCATAAGCAATAAACGAGGAGTTGGTCAGCTTACCTCTGACATTGGTAACAGAGGTCATCAGTGTAACACCCTTGATATCATAGCTTTTTGCGCCTGTTGTTTTAAGTGTGCTCTTTGAGTTCGTGACGATCGTATACTGATTTTCATATTCAGGTGACGGGAAATTATCCGGAGCAACATACTGCAGATCCGGAAGGAGCGCTTCACCCGCTGCATGGACAGCATTCTCAGAGTTAGGGAGCTTAGCCGGAGCTCCGTCGCCTCCGAAGAAATACTTTCTGCAGGCAGCTTCATCTTCAAAATTCTGCTTTTTGATCGTCTGTGCCATTATCTCATTGACAGAACCGCCTTCTACCGCCGTACGATTTACATCCGCATTAAAAATCGTATTGCTGTAGCCGTTGGTCATTGCGCTGAGAGTTGAGCCGAATACGATAACGATAATAACGATACCGATAATCAGCTCTACAAGCGTCATACCCTTTCGGGATCTTAGCTTGGGGATCTTTTGCCGCATTCGTTTTTCCATCTTAAAAATCCTCCTTTGAATGCTTATTCCGCAACAAAGCATTCTTCGACTTATATTTATTCATTTATTATTATACTATATTTAAAATGCAATTCAAGCTATTTTTTCCAACTTATCTTACAAATATTCTATTCTGTTTTTATACACTATAACCATCGAATACATGTTTCATTGTTAATTATGCATGTATAATTCTATCAACTTTATTTCTATTTGTTTAACAGGCAAATTTTTCCTTTGTCACCTGTTGTTTGATTTTGTTAATCCTGATGCCTTTGGCCTCGTTATTCCTCCTCCCTCTTCCGGATCAGACGATGTGTTCAACTGGTTCTTGAATAGTCTTCTCGTTTAGACGGAAGCTTAAACCGCTTCTACTCCTTACATCTACGTTCAAAAAAAGCGACCGGTTTGTACCGGCCGCTTTAAGGTCTGATGCACTTTTATTTTTTTGCTGCCGTTGATGACGCAGAGCCAACGAGGTCGTACATACCAAACATAGGCAGGATCATCGAGATTACAAGCGTTGCAACTACAACACCGATAACAACAGTCATGATAGGTGTCATCATGTCTGTAAGTCTCTGTGTTGACTCATCTGTCTGAGCCTCAAAGAGGTCAGCCATTTTGTGGAGAGAATCACCAAGCATACCTGATTCTTCACCGACTCGGATCATCGAAACGAGGATCGGGTCGAAAACCGGGTGCTTAGCCATTGCATCGTGAATAGTAACACCGATCTGAACATCGTCAAGAACTGCCTGAACCTGTTCACGAACAAACGGATTAGGAACAACATCTCTTGCAAGTCCCATAGCTCTGTGGATCGGGATACCAGCGTCTGTAAGAGTTGACATAAGACGGCAGAATCTTGCAAGCGAGCTCTGACGGATAATGGGTCCGACAAGCGGTATCTTGAGCTGCAGCTTTGCCCATGCCATTGCAAAATCCGCGTTGGTTTTCTTGAGGGTCCTGAAACCGAATACAAGACCAACAATAATGATAATGATAAGCCACCACCAGTGGATAAGAACATCCGAGAAGCCCATCATGAATTTTGTCAGTCCGGGAAGATCTCCGCCGAAATCCTTATATACTCCGGCAAACTGCGGTAGAACGAATACTGTAAGAATGATTACAACGATGATAACGAGACCCATGAGGAAGGCAGGATACATAAGTGCGCTCTTGATCTTACCTGTAAGAGCCATATCCTTTTTACAAAGGAGTGCGCACTGGTCAAACGCATCGTCAAGACGACCGTTTGCTTCACCGGCTTCGATGATGTTGATATATATCGGGGGGAAGCCTGCAAAGTTTTTCATCGCCTGAGAAAGTGTAAAACCACTGTAGAGGTTCTCGTTTATCTCTCGGAGGATCTTTCTCATGCTGACATCCTTTTCGGAGTCGATCATGATCTGCATTGAGAGGGAAAGGTTGATACCTGCTCTCATCATCATGCCGAGCTGGCTGAGGACCATGAGCAGCTTTTTGGGCTTGATCTTTTTGGTATGGATATCTCCGCCAAGATCCATCTGCCAAATGCTTGTGGGCTCATCGCTGTCGTTACCGAGAGCAATCAGATCCTGTACAACAAAGCCTTTTTCACGTAGTTTATTGGTAGCCTCGCCCTGTGAATCAGCCTCTATCGTACCCTCTTTTTTCTGACTTCTGGCGTTCATCGCCACATATTTATACTTCAATGCTCTTCACTCCTTTATCTTCTGGCATCTGTATCGCCTATATCGAAGTTCCAAGCTCTTGCGATCTGCTCTGTGATAAGACCCTGAGCGAGGAGGTTGTCTATGCTCTTGCTCATCGTTATCATACCGTACTGCTGGCCGAGCTGTATAGACTGCTGTATATTTGCTACCTTATTCTCACGGATAAGGTTGCTGATAGCTGTTGTAACAAACATGATCTCAAATGCTGCTACTCGTCCGCCTGTTGCACGGGGAAGAAGTCTCTGAGAAATAACAGCCTTGAGCGAGGTAGAGAGCTGAACTCTGATCTGCTGCTGCTGATCCGGCGGGAAGATATCAACAAGACGGTCGATAGTCTTTGCTGCGCCCTCTGTATGTACTGTGGAGAATACAAGGTGACCTGTTTCTGTTGCAGTAAGAGCGATCTGGATAGACTCACGGTCACGCATCTCACCGACGAGAATGATATCAGGATCCTCACGCATTGCAGCACGCAGTGCCATAGGATAGGAACGGCTGTCAAGGCCGATCTCTCTCTGGTTAATAATGCAGCGCTTAGGGGTATGCAGAAACTCAACAGGGTCTTCAATTGTAATGATATGGCGGCTCTTATACTTGTTGATCTCGTTGATGAGAGCAGCAAGTGTAGTCGACTTACCGGAACCGGTAGGACCGCACATAAGCACAAGACCTGAGTTAAGATCAAGGGTCTTTCTTATGGAATTAGGAAGGTTGAGTGTTGAAAGCTCAGGAACAACACTGTTGATTACACGAAGTACAAGTGCTGTACCGTTACGCTGTCTGAACGCATTCGCTCTGAAACGACCGCATTCACCGATCTCAACTGCGGCGTCTGCCTCACCTGTCTGAAGGAAGGTCTCAAACCTTGACTTGTTGAGAACTGCCTTGATGATAGCAGTTACCTCCGCCTCATTCAAAGCGGGATCATTTGTAAAGAAAACATTACCGTGAAGACGATACGCTGGGTGGTTGCCCGACGCAATGTGAAGATCGGAGGCGCCCTTTGTTACGGCTTCTTTAACAAGGCTGTAAAAATCCACTTAAATCTACCCCATTCATATTTAAATTTGTTTTATAAAAAGCTTATTCATTGTTGATAGTCATATCAATAAACTCTTCATAAGAAGTCAGACCCTGAAGAACGTCTATTCTGACATTTTCCTTCATCGGGATCATTCCTTCTTTGATAGCAAGCTCTCTTATCTCGTCTGTACTCTTGCCCTCTGTGATAGCTCTCTTGAGCGTTGTAGTAAGGAGCATTATTTCATGCACTGCGATTCGTCCCTTATAGCCCTTCTTGTTGCAGCGCTCACAGCCGCATTTGCGATAGAGGGTTATCTCCTGATCCTGAGGGATATTCAGAGATATCCTCTCGTTAAGGTCAGGGCTGTATGCCTCCTTGCATTCAACGCAAAGCCTTCTTGCGAGCTTCTGCGCTATGATACCAAGCAGAGCCGAGCTTACCATGTAGGGCTCGATACCCATATCTACGAGACGGGCAACAGAGCTCGGTGCATCGTATGTATGCAGAGTAGAGAGAACAAGGTGACCCGTGATAGCAGCCTGTACCGCAATACCTGCCGTCTCACCGTCTCGGATCTCACCGACCATTATAATATCGGGGTCCTGACGAAGGATGCTTCGGAGGGCAGCCGCAAAGGTCATACCTGCTTTTTCATTTGTCTGTACCTGGGTGATACCCTCCTGCAGCATTTCGACAGGGTCTTCAACAGTTATGATGTTGATATCCTCCGCCTTGACCTCGTTGAGCGCCGTATAAAGCGTTGTCGATTTACCGGAACCTGTAGCACCCGTTACAAGAATAATACCACGGTTACTCTTTATAAGATGATTGAATTTTTCAAGATTCTCCGGAAGGAAGCCTATGCTTTCTTTTTTCAGCTCCATTCCGAGAGAGGTCGTAATACGCATAACTATCTTCTCTCCGTAGACGGAGGGAAGAACTGAAATACGGAAGTCGATATCTCTTCCGCCGACACGGTAGTTGATACGACCGTCCTGCGGGATACGTTTTTCTGCGATATTCATGTTGCCTATAAACTTGATACGCGAGGTTACCGAGGGTATAAGCTCAGGAGCGGTTTCAAGATATATCTGCAGCTTACCATCGATACGGAAACGTATTCTCAGGCATTTTTCCATCGGCTCTACGTGAATATCCGAGCACTTTGATGCGATAGCCTCTTCTATCATCGTATTAACAAAACGTATGATAGGCTGATCGTTTCCGTTGGCGTCCTGCTTTGCAGCCTCCTCAGCCTCCTGCTGAGCTTTTGTTTTGCCGCCCTTTGACTCAAGGAATTCCTTTGCATCATCGATAGCCTTCTGTGCAGCATATATTTCACGGAGCTTTCCGGCTATTTTGGAGGGCTCTGCGATAACGGGCATGATCTTCATCTTGGTGATGATGGACAGATCCTTCAGTCCCTTATAATTGAGGGGGTCGCCTATAGCAACTGTAAGGAAGCGTCCGTCCTGCTCGATCGGAACCACCATGTTTTTCTGAGCCATTTCCTCAGGTATCAGGTTTCCCAGTTCTTCGGGGATAGAGATAGTATCAAGATCCACATAAGGCATAAAGAGCTGCTTTTCAAGCGCTCTGCACACTTGCTGCTCGGTAACGATCTTATCTTCTATGAGGATATCAGCTATTCGTTTTTTTGTTTCCGAGTTGCGCTGCTTCATCAGCACCTCGTCAAGCTGTTCCTCGGTAATATCTCCCGAATTGATCAATATCTGTCCGATTTTCAAGTTACCGGCCTTCATGTTTTCAGCTCCTTACGATTTTTACAGTGTAATCAGAATAATCTCAGATATAGTTCGACCATGTTGTATATGAAGTCATTAAAAACAAGATAGCATATCAGGGCTATTGCGATATAGGGGCCGAATGCAAGGTATGAGCCGCTATGCCCTTCTCCCTGCTCCTCAACACCTTCGGCTGTTTCCTCCTCCGGAGCACTTCCGTCCGTATTATCGGGGGAATCTTGTGTTCCCTGTGAAGCCACAGCCTCTGCTGTTTCTCCGCTGGTTTCCAGCTCTGCAACGGCAGTCTCTGTCCGCCTTGCCGCTTTGCGGGCAAGAATACGTGAAACAACCATTATAACGCAGAAGCATATCGTTGCAGATATCAGAGAGATAATAAACGCAAGTATCGTTCCCGGAAAGCCTGTTATCATTCCGACTGCCGCAAATAGCTTTACGTCTCCGAAGCCCATTCCCTCTTTTTTATATATGAGCTTTCCGATCAGATCTATCAGCAGCATAACAGCCGCACCCATAGCCGCTCCCGCAAGCGGAGACCACCATGCTCCGTGGAGTATCCCATAGCCCCTGATAATGTCGTATATGCTTACAGCAAGTCCGAGCACCGCAAGAGCTATGGTAAACTGGTCCGGAATGATAAGATACTTGATATCGCATATCGCTATCATAAGGGCAACGATGATAATCATTGCAAACATTACAAAATATATATCGTAGCCCTTGTTGAACTGAAGTCTGCATATCACGAGACATGCGGCAGTAACTGCCGACATTATGATCCCCGAGCGCAGATAGCTTACACGCTTGCCTGAGAGAAGCTCCGGCGAGGGAGTTTCATTGTAATCACAAAGCCACTTTGCAGGGATAATGTTTATCACCTTGTAGTAAAGCCATGTAAGCAATATACCGAACAACACGCAGGCGGCAGTCCATATCATACCGCCTGTTGTATTTAAGTAATCTAAAGGTTGCATAAACCTATCAGTCCTTAAGCAGCATTATTTAGCTGTCGAGCTCTGCGCCGAAACTTTTGAAGCAGAAGCCAGCATTGCCTCAACGTCTACCTTATCAAAGTAATACAGAGACATCTGAACGGTGAAATCATATTCAGCATTTTCTCCTGTCTTTGCTGCTACACGGCTTGTCTCTCCGTTATTTTCCTCAACGAAAGGCTCAACACTGATCGAGTTGATATAATAAGCACCGTTTGCCTTAAGCTCAAGGTAATCGAGAACCTTCTTTAGGGCGTCTCTTGTTCCGGAGAACTTGATGTTTATGCTTGTGGCTTTAAGCGCTCCGCCCTCAACTGTCGTTCTGCCGAGCTGATCCACTACTCCATCATTGACCGAAATAGAATTAAGTTCATAACCGAGGTTCTTAAACATTGTATTGATCTCGCTCGGAGATTTTTGAGCGTTTGAATAGAGAATGGGGTTTTTGGTCTGATACTCCTCTATCATAGCCGCAATGCTTTCCTCTATCTCACTTGCTCTTGCAAGATAGGAATTATAGTGATTGATCTTGCTTGTTGCCGACTCGTGCTTTGTCTGATAACCGTCATAATTCTGAATAAACTGTACCTGCACAGTTACAAGAAAGATTATTGACAAAACGATAATAATTATTATCGCAATAATAAATCCAGGTATTTTGAATTGTTTCTTACTGTTCATTATTGTTAACCTCCGTCAAAATTGATCTGATATTGATCCGTTATTATCCGATGCTCAACATCCTGCCGACACTGTTTTCATCAAGCGCCTTTGGCACCGGAAGACGAAGATGATGCCTTCGAGGTCTCTGAGCTGTCGCTGCCTGAAGTCTTGTTATCAGTCTTGTTATCAGTCTTTTTGTCATTTCCTGCAGACGAGTTCTTGCCCTGGAGCTTTTCATTGAGAGCCTGCTGTTCCTTTTCCGAGAGAGCAGAGTCCTCGATACCCTTTTCGGTAACTTTCATTTCCATAGAGGCCTTGTAGATCTTGTTATCCGCCTCTACAGCGAAATCGTTGCGGGACTTAGCTGACGAAAACTCTTCGGCTGTTTCAAAGAAGCCTGCATCATCGATCTTATCCTTGAGCGAAGCAGCATCGTCGTAGGTCTTTAAAGCACTACTGATCTCAATATTGACATTTTCCTTTTGTTCCTTAGTATCATATTTCTTCTGAACCTTGATAGACTCTGTAGAGACTGACTTATCTACGACCTCTTTGTAGATATGATCTACTATTGTGGACATCTTATATTTAGTGGTGGGGAGCGTTTCGAGATTCTTCTCCATGTTTCTGGTCAGCTCAGAATACTTCTTTTCTCTTTTTATAAGATCCTCGGCATAGTCAAAGCGCGGATCCTTAAGAGTATTCTCGTCGTTATTCTGCTGGATCTGCAGTGCGATCCACCAGCCTCCAATAGCTATCATCCAGACAGCGGCAATAAAGCCAAGACAGCCGGCAGCAATATTTCCGAGCTTGTTGCCGCCCTCTTTAGCCATTGCGGTGAGTATGTTGGCTTCGCCCTGGAGGAGGTTAGCCTCCGGGATAGGCATGGTAAGGATACCGTTAAGAGTGATAAATGAGGTCGACTCAAAGCCCTTCTGCTGTGCAGAAGCGGCAACTGTTGGGGGCTGCGACTGACCAGTAAAGAGGTTGGTCACCTTCTCCATAGGAGCGGTAAGACCTACCTGACGGCAGAACGGCCCTATATTCGGGATCTTTGCAAGAGCGTCGCAAAGAACGATAAGGTCTATATCAAGGCGGAGGGTAGAGATGACCATGCGGAGATTTCTTACTATCTCACCTGCAGCATTCTCAAGCATTGCCATGGTCTGCTTTCTTGTCTGGGCATTATTACATTTATTACATACTCCAAGACCCTCCTGACGGATGAGGTCGATAGCACCCAGCTTTGAGATACCGAACTCAAGCATGAGCATTTCGGCAACATCCTCAAGTACGCTGGAGAAGGACTGCTGGAACACAGGCGCACCGTTGTGGAGAACAACAAGTCTTGTTGCAGCAAAGTCCATGCTTATAACTGCAATAGCTCTTGTTGCGGAGTTAAGATCCACCTTTGCCGTATAAAGCATACCGGCTATAGGCGGAGTGACCTTTGCGAGCTTAAGCCCTGCAGCGGCAAAGTTAGCCCTTATATCCGTAAGCAAAGCAGTCTTCATTGCAAAGAGGGACGCAGAAACGTCCTCAGACTTATTTGCCTTGCCATACTGCTGGCCATACTCAAAGTTAAGGATAGTATACTTTTCAACTTCCTGATGAAGAACAGATTCCGCCTCAACGCGGGCATAAGTAAGAAGGAGCTTATCCTTCTGCTCAACATGGTGCTTATACTCCTTTGTGATGAGGATATCTTCGTCCTCAATGCAAAGGAAGATATCACCAAGCTGCATTCCGACACTCTCGGCGCAGCGCTTAACAAAAGCTGCAAGCTCCTCCGATTTCTCGTAGGGGTGATCCTTCAGAGACTCATTCAACTCAAAGATCTGAGGTACGCTGAAATTGGTAGGCATTCCGCCTCCCTTTCTTTTTCCGGCAAGACCGCCCTCCGGCCTATCATACTCAGCAGAAGTAAGGATAAGCAGGCTGCGTGTCAACTGCA
>ONFW01000078.1 GCA_900317215.1 uncultured Eubacteriales bacterium
ATACACGGGCTGCTCCTGCTCTGCATAGGGCTGAGCCTGCTCATACACGGGCTGCTCCTGCTCTGCATAGGGCTGAGCCTGCTCATATACGGGCTGCTCCTGCTCCGCATAGGGCTGAGCCTGCTCATTTACAGGCTGCTCCTGCTCCGCATAAGGCTGAGCCTGCTCATTTACAGGCTGCTCCTGCTCCGCATAGGGCTGAGCCTGCTCGTTAACGGGCTGTTTTATTTCATTATCCATGCTTTACCTCCTGACCCTGAGCATCAGAAACGGAAATACAGGAATGGATTGTTTGTGGAATCGACAAGCAGGATACTCGACATTATTAGTAAGAAGAGACAGCCTGCGGTCGCCAGCATTTTTCCTGTAGTATATACGACGTTGTTTCCCCATGAAAAGAAAAACTTCTTTATCTGCTGGAGTATCGGAGTCGAAACTATTATAGCTGTTATTACAAGGAACACATTCTTTACAAGGACGCTCCAGGTCACGGGGTCGGAAAAGCTGTTTCCGTTTGTCATCATGCTGATTCCGAAGATATTGCCAAAGAAATTGCCGAGCTGAGTCATGTCGGAGAAACAGAATATTCCGAAGCCGATAATAATAACGAGCTTGCTGTAGATATGCGTTAGTACCTTCGGCCACTTCTTCATGCGCTTTTTGCCGAGCTTGATCTCGAAGAGCAGGAAAACTCCGAAATAGAGACCCCAGAATATATAGTTCCATGCTGCCCCGTGCCACAGACCTGTGCAGAACCAGACAAGGAAAAGATTGAAATACTTTCTGGGCTTGCCGAGGATCGGTACATAGAAAAGATAATCTCTGAAAAAGGAGCTCAGTGAGATGTGCCATCTCTGCCAGAACTCGCTTATAGTCTTGCAGATGAACGGATATTTGAAGTTCTCGTCAAAATGGAAGCCGAATATCCTGCCAAGACCAATAGCCATGTCCGAGTAGCCGCTGAAATCAAAGTATACATACAGCGAATAGCAGATCACAACGAACCATGTACCGAGGAAGGACATTGAGGAAATGTCGTTATACTGATTTTTATTAACGTCACCGAAGAACTGAGTAACAATTGAATAGAGACTGTTTGCTATGATGACCTTTTTTGCAAGCCCCACAATGAATCTCATTGAGCCCTCGCAAATGTCCGCCGCCGTAGGCTTACGCTTGTTTATTTCTTCCTCTACAACGCTGTAGCGAACGATAGGACCTGCGATAAGCTGCGGAAAGAGCGACAGGTAGAGAAGAAATTTTTTGAAGGAGCGCTGCGGCTTTACGGTATCCCAATAGCAGTCTATGATATATGATATCGCCTGGAAGGTAAAGAAGCTTATTCCGATAGGCAGTGATATCTGCGGTATCGGAATACCGGTGTGGAGCAGTCCGTTGATGTTTTCAACAAGGAAGCCGGTATACTTGAAAACTATCAGCATAAGGATATTTATTGCTACCGTTATCCCAAGCGCTGTCTTGCCCTTTTTGGTATCCCTGTTCTGCCCGATGATTCGACCCATATACCAGTTCAGAGCAGCGCTGAACAACAGGAGTATCACATATAGCGGCTCTCCCCAGGTATAGAATATCAATGAAAAAATGATCAGTACAGTATTCTTCGTCTTGAGCCTTTTGCAAAGGAAGTAGCACAACAGGCAGAGAGGAAGAAAAATGTATAAAAAGAACAGATCTGCAAAAACCATTTCATTTCTCCTTTTCCTTTTTCATGCGGTTTTCATCAGGAAATATCCTGACTGTGCCGAGCTGTTCATAACTAAGACCCGGACACTGAAAAACCTGACAGCTAATTAATTCTACTCCAAAGAAATGGATATATCAAGTGTTTTCTGGATAATTATAGGTTTCAAAACTGTAACAACTGTCAGTCATCGGTTTTTTCAAGCTCAAGAATACTCTCATATACACGCCTGCAGTTATTTTCATCAAAGTACGGATAGAAGTCCTCTACGCGCTTTAAATATTTCGGATCGTTTTTGCAGTCATTCTCAAGCTCTCTGATTATCGCTGATACTGTGCTGTCAAGATCTCTGCACACCGGACCGAAGCCGTTATCCTCATAGCTGAAATAGCCCTCTGAATAGGAATGACTGCTGAAAAACTCCTCTTTGTCAAACTGTGAATAGATCACAGGCTTTTTGAGATAACCAAAATCGAAGAATACACTTGAAAAGTCCGTTACAAGCAGAGCACACTCCGCAAACTGCTTCTGATAATCTACATATCCCTTGTTCACGGTAAAAACGTCATTTTCCTTAAAGTCGACATACTGCTCGGTAAACAGCGGATGCAGACAGAACAGTCCGTCATATCCCTTTTTACGCATACATTCAAGCAGTCTGCTGTCGTTTATCAAGCCGTTATAAAATGCAAAAAAGTCGCTTTCCTTGAATTTATCGTAATATACGCTGGTGTCAGTTCTGGGATCAACGCATTTGCTGAGAGATTTTCTCCATGTAGGAATAATCAGGATCCTTTTCTTTACATTCCTGCCCATTCGGGTGAGGTTGTCAAATCTTGGAAAGCCCGTCAGCTTTACAACATTTTCATCATAGAAGTATTCCCCTTCGAGTATCGAACGATACTCCGGTGAGCCTGCCGTGACGAAAATACTGATATTCTTGTTGAATTTGTTCAGCCAGCCCGATATATCGTCCTTTGTGATGCCATGCTGAAGAAATACGAAGCGGTAATTATAAAGATCGGAGAGATAAGCGTAGTCTCCGCCAAAGGGATTGAGTATATAATCACTTGCCTGAGATGAGATCACATTGCTTGCAAAAAGCGTCATCAGCCGGAACCATACTGAATCAAAATCGACCACCTTGCCGATCTTCTTCATTTTCGCATAGTCCTCGCTGCTTTTCTGGATCACGAAGTAGGGCTTTATGCCCTTCGGCTTTTGCTCACAGATATATCTGAAAAGATGCTCGCCGTTATCTCCTGCCCTGTTCGGACGGTCAGAGATAAGCCAGACATTCTTGTAGAAGGGCCTGAGCAGCTTATACAGAATCCTCCACTTTACAAGATAGCCTCTGTTGGCTTTTTTCAGGAAGCGGCGGTAATCAGCTTCATATTTCTTTAAAAGCTCGGAGGAGAACGGAGTCACCTTTATCATTTTTTCCCTGATCCTGATAATATAATCTCCGCTCCGGCTATAGCCTGCATTTGCGCTCTTTGACGGGATATGGGCAAATTTTCCCGGGCTGATGAAAAGCCTTGTTACATATTCATCATGGAATTTCATGATAATATCTATATTTGTCTCGACATCCTCCTTGACAGGAACGTCAAAGGAAAAGCCCTTGCCGTCATACACCTTTGTGCCGAGGATATTAACGTCATACTTCTGAGCATAAAAGCGCTCAGGCTCATATAATTCACCG
Source organism: uncultured Eubacteriales bacterium (assembly GCA_900317215.1). Lineage (GTDB taxonomy): Bacteria > Bacillota > Clostridia > Oscillospirales > Acutalibacteraceae > UBA1213. The sequence continues at coordinate 3,408 of ONFW01000078.1, forward strand.
TCTACTCTTGCATAGAGCGTATATTCTTTCTTATCAAGAAGTATATTGTCTCTTCCCTCAATATGGAGCATACCGTCTCTGATTTCAAGAAAATCCGCCGTGAGAAGGTTTTTCTGGTCGAAAAGATTTATAACACAGATGTTATTGAAGAGAAGCTTGCCGTGGTCATATTCAAGCTCTCTGCAGATATCGCGCTTATATTTTATATTCATTGCGTATATCTTCTGACCAATACCCATATTCTTCTGCATACAGATTATGCGGTCGGAAATATTTAAAAGTATCCTGTTGATAAGCTCACGGTATCTGTCAAGCTCCTCGCTTGAAAGAAAGCTGTCAAGCTGCTTGGCTATACGCCAGCGCAGATCGTACATTACGGTATACTGAATAAATTCCATTACCCTGCCGTACTTTTTTCTGGACTGCTCCATAAGGTCGAGGTGGAAATAGACGGGCGAATCGAAATAGTAGCTCTCCGAGCGAAGCTCATTCTGAAGCGCCGAGGAATCGTCCTGTCTTTTGCGGTAGAGATGTACTGCGCCTCTTACTACACCGAGAGTACATTTATCAAGAAGGATAGAATTTATGAACTGGGCGTCCTCGCCGTATTTCAGATTCTCTGAAAATCTGCGCTCACCGATAGCCTCGGCTCTGATAAAGGCGCCTGTCACGTCCATTTGTATCATTTCATAGTTAGCTCTGAGGTCTATGACCCTTGTGGCAAAGAATTTATAATCAAGATGATGATATCCCGAGGCTGCGTCAAAGAATTTTTTTCTTGCTCCTACAACGTCCACCTGATCGCCGTATTTTTCATAGAAAGCATTGACCCATTTGAAGGCGTTCTTCTCCCAGCAGTCGTCGGAATCGAGAAAATTGACATACTTCCCCTTGATATATCTGATACCGTTGTTCCTTGCGGCGCTAACTCCCGCATTTTCCTGCTTTATATATGTTATGTTATCCGGATATTTATCCCTGTATCGAAGACAGATCTCCTCACTGTTGTCGGGACTGCCGTCATTGACGAGTATTATCTGTATATTTTCAAAGCCTATTGTCTGACCGATCACGGAATCAAGCGTTTCGGCAAGGTACTGTTCAACATTATACACGGGGATCACAACTGAAAAAAGAAAGGGATATTCCCCGCCTTCAGTCTCAGTCATTTTTACCGGCTCCGTATTCTCTCTGTTATGCATGACGGTCCTCCTCCTAAATCCGGAATGAACAAAATGCTCTCAGCTCACAGCTCAAAGCCCGACTTTTCGGGAAGCAGCTTTTCAAAGGCTTCTATTACCTGCTGCTTCTGAAGGTCAAAATCTCTTGTGCCTATCGTATCGTTCACGCAGATAAGCTTGTATCTTCCCGTTTCTATGGAATCAAGCATTTCATTGTATATATTGTCCTTTATATGAAAGCAGCGTCCGATTTTTTTGTTTCTCGGCAGCGCAGCGCCCTCGCAGAGCTGCCAGAACTTCATTAGCCACTGATTACAGTTTGATTTTGTTCTGAATTTATCCCTGCAGGTGAGATCGAGAGTCTCGCCCTCCAGCTCCCATACCTTCTCAAAGGTACTCTTGAGAAAATTGGTAGGCAGATGATTGTAGTATATTCCCGGAAACCACGGCCAGACATTCAGCAGACGAGTTTTGACAACACGGGTCATGCCGTTTTTAAGGCTGAGCCATTTTTTCCTTTCCCTCGACTTGAAGATCTTGTTTTTATCGAAATGCGTATTGATAAGCTCAATATCGTTCCCGTTGAAAAAGCCTGCGCTCTTTTTTGCAAAATAGATGCAGTCAAGACCGTAGGTATCCATGGGGCAGCCGTCCCTGAAAAAATCCTCGGGCTTTACGGGAGAGGTGACGAACATATCGTCGTTGAAATATACAAAATGCTCTGAAAGCCCCTTGATCCTGTGAAGATTAAGCTCTATAGTATTTGCGTTGAAGGTGGGGAGATACTGCGGCGGGATATAATCTCTGTGATTGACGATATTCAGTTTTGGCGAATCGGTATTGAGCCACGGGGGAAGATGTCCCCATGTGACAAAATGTATACGGTTTACCCATGGCGCAAATTTTTCAACGCCCCTGAACCAGTACTGGAGATTATCCCAGCTTCTGTAGCGTATCTCGCTGTTGTCTCCCCTCTCATCGGGAGAAAGATAGCTGTTTTTTTCCCTGACCCATTCGGGATCGGCGCCGTCCACCCAGATCATGACAAAATCTATCTTATCCAAGACCTCAACTCCCTTTTGCGGCTTATTTTTCAAAGGAACTGCTCTCGGGAAGGATAGCCTCAAAGCATTCCCTGACCCTGAGCATTTTCGTTTCGGGATCTGTCGTTTCAGGGGTATCGTTAACACAGATCATACTGCAGCTCTGATCTCTTATGGTGCTGCAAAGCTCCCCGAAATTGCTGTCATCTATATGAAAGGCTCTTCCGAACTGCGGAGAACGCACCTCGCAGCAGCCCTTGCAGAGCTGCCAGAACTTGAAAAGCCATTGATTCACGTTTGATTCGCTTCTGAAACGGTCACGGCAGGTCTTGTCAAGCACCTCGCCGTATTTTGACCACACCTCGTCAAGCGTGCTTTTTAAAAAAGCCGAGGGCAGATGATCGTAATGAAATCCGGGGAACCAGTCCCATGCGCTCAGAAGGCGTGTCTTTAAGCAAATTTTAGCACCGTTCTTCATCGAATACCATTTTTTGCGATCCCGCTTCATTATCGACTTTTTCTGTCCCTTGAATTCGGTGTTTATCACCTCAAGATCCGAGCCGCAGAAATGACCGGCGCTGTTCTGTCCGAAGTAAATACAGTTCAGACCGTAGGTGTCGCAGGGATGTCCGTTTCTGAAAAAGTCCTCCGGCTCCACGGGTCTTATGATGAACATATCGTCGTTAAAATATATAAACTGCTCTGAAAGCCCCTCTATCCTGTTCATATTCAGCTCTATCGTGTGTGAATTGAACGTGGGAAGATACTCCTGCGGGATATAGTCCGAATGCCTGACAATATGGAGCTTAGGAGACGAGGTGTTGAGCCATTCGGGGAGATGTCCCCATGTAATGAAGTGTATCCTTCTCACCCAAGGAGCAAATTTCTCTATGCCCCTGAACCAGTACTGAAGATTATCCCAGTCACGGTAGCGAACTGATGAAGCGCTGTCCGGCATTGATGAAGGCGCAAACTGAGCCTTTTCCCTCTGCCATTCGGGATCGCTGCCGTCGACCCATGCTATCACGATATCAATTTCGGAGGCATTGCTCTTGACAGTCTTTTCCATAGGCTACAGCAGCTCCTTTATGCAATCATAGGTTCTTTCACAGTTGTGTGCATCGCAAAGATCAAAAAAGCCGTCATGTCTTTTCAGATAGACCTCAGGCTCGGCAAAGCTCTCGTTTATCGCCCTTTCCAGCTCGTCCAACGCCTCGTCAAGCGTGCGGCATACCGGACCGAAGCCGTCCCTTTCATAGCTGAAATAGCCCTCGGAATACTGTCCCCTGCGGAAATCGTCATAATCAAACTGATAATACATGAGCCGCTTTCTCATATAAGCAAAGTCCATAGCTATACTGGAGAAATCCGTTATAAGAAAGACTGATTCCTTCAAAAGCGTCTGAACGTCATATTCCGGCCACGATGCCTTTACTATCCTGTCGGAGGAGGGCTCAAAATATCCGATAAAGCTCTGCATATCCCTGTGGGGATAGAAGATCAGCGTCAGGTCGTTTTCTTCAAGCAGCCCTGCAAGCCTTTCGCTTTTAAGAAACCCATTCCACGATTTAAAATACTCTGTTTTGCGGAAATCCGACACATCCTCGATCTCCTTAGACGCCGATGTCGGTGTGGCTATCCAGCTTCTCCATGTCGGCATAAGAAGCAGTTGACGGGGCTTTACTGTAAAGTCCTGCAGATTGTCAAATCTGCAAAGCCCGGTTTTTATTATACTTCCCTCGGGATATCCGAATTTCTCACAGAGAAATCTGTATTCCCGCTCGGTCGAGGTGACAAACAGCCTCATTCTGGTATTCTCGTAATGCAGCCAGTCCATATCATCCTTGATTATCCCATGCTGCAGAAACACCCTTTTATTCTTTAGTATCCCCTTGACCTCAAGAAAATAGCATACCGCCGCGTTGGGCTTTCCTCCCTTTTGCGAGCTGATATTCACCCTTGCGGAAAGATAAAGCACCCAGTGACGCAATGAGCCGTATCTGACAGTTTTGCCAAGCTCCTTGACCCTGCGGTAGTCGGGCGATCTTCCGCTTATTGCGTAAACGGCGTCCTGTTCGGGATGCTGCTCACATAGATATCTGAAAAACCAATAGCCGTTATCCCTTGCTTCGTTTTTGTTGTCGCAGACAAGCCACAGGTCACGTCTGAACAGTCTGTAAACGAGAGAAACAGGCAATGCAAGCAAAAAGAGGAAGATATGCCCAATATCGCCTATCTTCACTCTCTGCAGCTTCTGAAAAAAAGTCTCCTTCATAAAGCAGCTCTCCTGTTACAGAACATCGGGAAGCCGCTTTCTGAGACGGTTATAATTGAAAATACCCAGTGCGATCACAAGAACAAACTCGCAAAGGAAAATAAGATTCTCATATTCAGGGTGATAATTCCCCTCAAAGAACCACTGGTCGTAGATAAGTGCCTTGCGGTAGCCGTTGCTGAAATAGGTCATCGGGTTAAAAAGGAGCGCCTTGCGGATAAATCTGTCGTTAACGCTGTAGGAATCGAAGCAGACTCCGGAAAGCCAGAAAAGACCCGACATTATGGTAGTGATAAAGCTCTCCAGATCCTTGCTGAAAGCGCACATCGGTGCAAGAGACCATGTCAGCGCCCAGAAAAACAGGAACATAAGCACGGAATAGCCGATGATCTGAAGGTGATAGACCGTAGGTGTAAAGCCTGAACAGAGAAGATAAATATAAGCGCAGGCAAAGAGAAAGATATGCACATAGAACTTGGACATCGTTGTATATGTAGTGATAGTTGAAACCGGAAAGGATATCTTGTTTACAAACTGACGGTTATCCCTTATACACTTGGAACCGCGGGATACGCAGTCGCTCATAAAACACCACGGGCAGAAGCCGACCATTGCAAAAACGAAAAATGGCACATCGCCGTATACCGGACTTCTGTTCATAGCTATAGTAAATGCGAACCAATAAACGAAAAGCTGAAAAAGAGGCTTCATTACAGCCCAGAACGGACCTATTACAGCTCCCTTGTAGGTCTTGATAAGATCGTTCCTCGCAAGCAGGAATATCTGCTTTCCAAAGCCCTTATGCTCTCTCGGTATCTGCAGCAGACCAGCCTTTATCCTGCGAAACAGCCCTTCCTTATTGCCGTTGCTGTACATCTCGTAGTTCATTTGCCCGCCTCCTCTGTTCTGAACACCTCATGCTCTGACACGCATTTTTTTACACTTTCTATCTTCTGCAGGGCGGTCACACCCTCTTCATTTTCTTTTTTCTTAAGCCCGTGCTTCCAGAACGGGAGCTGCACAAGCCCTGCCGCAGTTCCTATCCCGTATGAAACATGGAGCAAAAAGAATACAGCAGGCAAAAGCAGCATTGATGCATGTTTTTTTTCGGCACCGGCAAACGCGGCAGCCGACATCATTATATCCGCAAGAAAATATGTTCCGAAAACAAGAATAAACGGATAGATCATCCAGATGTTGCCCGTAATAAATGCGCTCACAAATAAAACAAGCGAGCACAGAAGCAGCAGCACAAAGAAAAAGGGTATAAAATGGAATGATGATATGCATTGATAGCAAACGCCCATTGTAAGACCTATCCATTTGCCGTTAGCATACTTCTGCCTGAGCATTGAAGAAAGATTTGCTCTTACATACTGATAGGATATGATATCGCTGCCCTGGCATATCCTGTAGCCTGCCGCTCTTATGCGGTAATGAAGCTCGTTGTCCTCAGTTCTGCCCAGATTTTCATTAAAGCCGCCTGTTTTTTCAAACACCTCACGGCGATATGCTCCGTGGAATACAGAGCTTACATATTTCTTCTCACCGCTCTTTCTCCTGTAGCCTGCAGGAGAGCTTCCGAACATGGAGCTTTCGGCAAGATAGAGCATTTGCTTCATCGGAGACTGATCCTCAGCCTTGTTGGGTCTTGCTCCTCCGCATACGTTCTCTCCGCTCTCTATCAAAGCGACATTCTGCTCAATAAAATCCTCAGGTATCTCTGAATGGGCGTCGAGTCTTATGATTATTTCGCAGGAGGCGTTCTTTATTGCTGTGTTCCAGCCCGCAGCCTGATTTTTCGCGGGATTGTCAAGCACCAGGATATCATGATAATTTCCTCTTTCCTCTGTGCAAAAGCCTTCAAATAAAGCTTTTGTGCAGTCCTCGGAGGAGCTGTCTACAAAAACAAGCTCTGTCATGGCTTTTGGAAAGGTCTGGCTTTTTATCTGTTCAAACAGAGAGGGAAGATATTTTTCTTCATTATAAGCAATGATACAAAGTGAAACTGTCATCAGCTTGCACTCCTATACATTTTATTAAGTTTAATTATAGATTTTTATTCCTTTTTTGTCAATGCATAGGTCTTATTTTCGGAATAACCGCAACATTGTATCTTGTTTTAAGATAATTATTGTAGACTTTTGGGTAAGGAAAAGACCCGCCGACTGTAAGCCGGCAGGCCTGTGGATCATATAAACTGTTATCCGATAGAAAACTGTGTCCCGCACTCGCAGCAGCCGATATGCACGGCTTCCGAGCCTGACAGCAGCTCAGAGGCAGAACCGATCAGCTTATCCGGGGAGCTGTTTTTGCAATCGGGACAGGATATTTTTTTCCCTTTATAAAAGGCTTCGTCATTTGAAAGCAGAAAACCGCCGCTCGTTTTCCGGTATGAAAAAACAGTTTCCGCCGTTGCCGTGTCGCAATCCTCACCGTTTTCCTCGAGCGTTGCTCCGGCCTCCTCAGCCGAGGCACATTCACGCAGACTGAGGCTCAGCTCACAGATATCTCTGAGTATCATTTTCTTCTCCTTATTTCAGCGCAAGACCGTCCTTGAACGCTGTGCCTGCTCTCTCGCCTACTACCCTGTATGCATGTGCTGCAGAATCGAAAACGAGGGGTTCAAGCTTGCCGATATCTATATTGCCGTCATCATCAAGCACATAGTCCTCTGCCGAGAGATTGACCACCTCGCCTACCACACGAAGCTCACCTAATTCCTCTCTCATCGAAACTACCCTGCACTCTATAGTGAGCGGATAATCCGATATCACAGGTGCATCAACAAATTCACTTTTCACGGCATGAAGACCCGCCTTTGCAAGCTTATCCTTCTCATTTTTTGCAGATACAAGCCCTACGTAATCAGATTCCTTAAGATGCTTTCTGTCGGCAAAGCTTACGGTAAAGGCTTTTGTTCTCTTGATATTATCAGAAGTCGCATGGGACATACCCAGATTCAGGGCAATATGCTTTCCTCCGCACTGCCCTCCCCATGCCGCATTCATTGCGTCCGCTGTGCCGTCCTCGTTATAGGTTGCGATTATCAGAACAGGCAGCGGAGTTATCACAGCCTTTGCGCCGAAATTCTTTTTCATTACTGACACTCCTTATCTTCTGTGTAAAGTTGTTGACTTTTCAAGCGTAAAATCGGGACTGCCGCACCCGATGAGTATGGCAGTCCCTTACCGTTCATAAAACGGATTTATTTGGTTACTGTAAGTGAGAACTTCTTTATCACTATCTTACCAGCAGCATCCTTCACCTTGACCTTGACGGTATAGGTGCCTGCTGTCTTGATGCTGAAAGTGATATTCTTGGTTGCCGCATAATTCTGAAGAGTTACCATCTTTGTCGTTCCTGCTTTTACATAACCGACATAGTAGGTGTAACAGCCATCTCCGCCGCTTGCTGCCAGAGTTACGGTGACAGGCTTCTTGATCTTTACAGAGGTCGCCGAGATCGAGGAATTGTTGACAAGCTTATCTACTGCCTTGAAGCTGAGCGTCTTTTCAACAACTGTTCCGTTTACATCCTTGACCTTTACAAGAACTTCATAATTGCCTGCTTTCTTGGGTGATACATAAACCTTTGCTGTCGGGCTGAAGCTCTGAACTGTGATCCATTCCGATGTACCCTCCGCCCTGTATGAAACATCATAAGCATAGGGTGCTCCGCCGCCGGAAGCCTTGCAGGTAACAACTGCTCTTCCTCCCACAATTATCTTTGTGCTGAGGAGCTTTGAATTGTTGGAAAGCTTCTTGAGAACTCTTACAGAAAATTCCGTTGAAGTAGTAGTGCCTCTCGAATCCTTTACCTTTACACGCACATTATATGTACCTGATGAGGCAGCAATAACAGAAGCAGAATTGCTGTAGCTAAAGCCCTTAACAGTTGTCCACTTTGTTGAGTTGGACTTCTTGGTATAGAAGGCGTATCTGAAGTTGCCGTCGCCGCCCTTTGCAAAAGCGGACACGTTAAAGCTGTCGCCGACTGTTACCTGATCGGTATTTGATGAAGCTGTAAGGGTGATCTTCTCATAAGCAACAACATCAATGTACTTGTAGCTTTCCTTGCCTCTTGAATCTTTTGCAATTACCTCAATGGTGTAATAACCAGCCGCAGTCGGAGTAAAGGTGATCTTTGAATTGCTGCTGAACGACTGCAAGGTAGTGGCAGTGTTGTTCTTTGATGCAATATAGCTCACCTTGTAGGTGTAAGGAGCAGTGCCTCCGCTAGCAGAGCAGGTCACGGAGATCTTTCCGCCTAAGGTGACCTTCACAGGAGACGCCTTTGAGGTATTCTTCAAGGGCTTCAAAACTGTAAGGGTGAGAGTCTTTACAGCAAGGGTATCGCTGCTGTCCAGAGCCTTCACCTTGATATTATAGGTTCCTGCACGCTGAGGTGTAAAGTTGATAACCTTGTTGTAGCCGTACTCCTGCAGAGTAGTCCACTTTGAAGAGGTAGAGAGCTTATACGCCACGTTGAAGCGGGTATTGCCTGAGCCGCCCTCAGATTTGCAGATTATTGACGTGCTTTCATTATTGGAGATCGTATTATTTTTAAGGATCGAATTGTTTTTAAGAGCCTTGCCGACCACAAGGATCATATCCTTGTTTGCTACATTGCCCTTGCCGTCCTTGATCTTTGCTCTTACGATATAGTTTCCTTCCTTAGAAGGCTTGAAGGAGGCCTTTGTATTTTTGCTGTAGGCTGCACCTGTGCTCCATGAGGAAGCGCCGACCAGCTTATAATCAACACCGTACTGATAAGGAGTCTTGCCGTTTGCTGCCTCAAATCTGACAGTTGCTTTTTCTCCTTCTCTGATCGTCTGCTCTGCAAGAGTTGACATATTGGAGAAGGAAGCCTCGCTGACAGTCAATTCACACTTAGCTGTTCTGTCGCCGGAGGTAGCAGTGATAGTAGCAGTGCCTTTTGAGACTGCAATAACAACACCGTCCTCTGTGACCTTTGCAACAGACATGTTTGAAGAATTCCATACTACGCCGCCTGCTGCGTTTGCCGGCGTTGTTGTGACTTTGAGCTCTGCGCTCTCGCCGACCTTCAGACTGAGTGTCTTTGAGCTGAACGAAATTGATGACGCCTTGGGAAGTATTGTATAGCTCAGTGTATGGGTCCCTGTGTATTCACCCTTAAGAGCTATCTTTACAGTGTAATTGCCAGCCTTTTTGCTGAGGCTGTTTGAGTAAGAGACTGTGTAATCATTGTTGGCACTCAGTGTTTTGTCGCCGTATTTTACAGAAACGTCAGGCTTCTGAGCCAAGCCGTTCTCCACGAATACGGTCTTGTTAGCCGTAAATTCAAGACACTCCGCAGGAGTTCTTTCAAGTGCGGGAACGTAGTCGCGCTTTTCAGTTGCGCCGCAGCTTCTGCAGGTGTAAACGGTATAACCGTCTGCAGCATATGTGGGAGCTACCGTCTGTGATGCATAGTAGTTATGATCCTTGAGCGGAAGCACTGAGTCAAAGTTTGCGTTGCAGGTGTTGCAGTGTACTCTTGCAAGACCCTCTCTGGTGCAGGTAGACTCGGTTACAACAGTCATATTGCAGTCTTCATGGTTGCAATAGATATTGAAATTGGCAACAAAGGAGCCGGTATAATTGCCTGTGCCTCTGACTGAGGCTGTTGCCTTGCCCGGAACTGAATTGCCTGAGTAGGTCACGACATAATCCTTGCCCTCTACGAGCCTGTAGCCCTCGTGAACTATCTTTAATTCAGGCTTAACGCCGCCGGACGATTTTTTAGCTGAGGTAAGCTCCTGATCGGAGATAGTCGCGCAGGTAACATCTCCTGCGTTGATATCCTTGGCAACTATGGTGAAGCGGCCTGTGTAGGTTCCTGAATAGCTGCCCATACCCGTAACTACAACTGTGGCTGTATCGCCGACCTTATAGTTGTTGGAATATGTGATACTGTAGTCCTTGCCCTCCTTAAGTATATGACGGACGCTTTCATTGCCCGCATATACCACTACCTCGGGACGGTATTCCTGAGCCTTGGGGGAATAGTATACATTGCTGAGCTTTATTGTAGCCTTGTCCATGGAATACCTGACATTGATGATGCACGAATCGGTCTTTGAGCCTGATTTTACCGTGATCTTGGCTGTACCGACAATTCTTCCTGTAACTACGCCGTTTTCGTCAACAGTTGCGACCGCCTCATTGTCAGAAGTCCATTTAAGGGCAACGTCACTTATCTGCTTGTCGTTCTCGTTGAAAACATTGGCGTTGAGAGTGTATTTGCCTGTCATTTCATTATCCAGGTTAATGTCAGCATAAGGCAGAGTTGTCGTTGAGGTCTTTGTTACGTTTCTGATAACGACGCTTGAGGTCGTGAATGAAGTAACATTGAGCTTGAGCGAATAACCCGATTCGCTTATCATTGTTATCATTGCCGAGCCGTTGCCGACCGCCTTGAGATTGCCCTGATTATCGATAGTGAATGCCTTCTTGTTATCGGATTCCCAGCGAGCCACCTTATCATCATGGTCATACGGCTTGTTGGAATCGATAGTAAGGTCTGCGCCGAGCTGCATTTTTGTGCCGACATTCATATTCTTGTGGAAGTTTGTGCTGTTGTCTTCCTTATTGAAGATAGTGCCTCTTGTAGCTCTTTTGAGCACCTGGAGCTTAAAGGTCTTCTTGACTGAGGGGATAGCCTTCGATGAAGCGGAGACAGTAACTGTACCCTTAGCAAAGCCTCTGAGCTTGAGCTCAGTGGATGTTGAATCAACAACATCAACATAATCGCTGTTGTTTTCACCGTTGCCGATGACCTTCCATACGATCGTATCGTCAGGGGAAGCACCGTCTGAAGAAAGGAGAGAGCCGTTTATTACGATCATATTCTGGTCATATACCGACACCGTATCGCCCTCGCCGATGTTGATGATCTTGCCGTCCTTCTCATATGTGAGCTTTACAGTTGAGGATACTATCTTTTCCTCTACGTTACAGGTGATGTTTGCCTCAACGCCTGAGTTCTTGGCTCTTGCTGTAATTGTTACAACGCCCTTTGAAACACCTGTGACAACTGCGCTCTGCTCATTTGTATAAGCACCCTTGACAACCGACTTAACTGTTGCGATCTTGGGGTTGGAGGATTTCCATACTATTTCCTCATCTGCAGTGGCAGGATACATTACAGCCTTTATTGTTTCACTGTTGCCCACTCTCGTGGTGAGAGTCTTTACATTATAGGAAATAGATGAAGCCTTAGTGATAACTCTTATATTAGCCTCGGCAAATACGTTGTCGTTTTCACCGGTAACAGTGATCGTTGCATCTCCCTTGCCTACCGCCTTGATAAGTCCCTTATCGTCTACTGTGATAACGCTCGGATTGCTGGACTTCCACTTGAACTCATCTGTTGCGCCGGATTCATAGCCTGAGCCGGTATAAGTGGGAGTAGCCTCATATTTGAGCTGAACTGTCTTGTTCAGCTCCATTGCGGAAGGAGCATTGGTTATCTTGAGAGCCTTTGCAGGGTTCTCCTTAACGATTACAACATGGATATACTTAGGAATATTCTTGTAACGCTCTATGGTCACGTCTTCATATTTCTGTGTTTCCTCATTATATCTCGAGTATACCTTGGGTCCGTAGTTTGCGTTTCTCGGAGTAGTCTCCGTCTTCTTGCACTTTGCAATAATGGTCACGGTTCCGTTGGTTTTGGGAGTGAACAGACCGTCGGCGTTGATCTCCGCCTTTTTAGTTGCTGTTGCTGTCTCTCCGCTCTTATTCTCATAGCTGCCTTCAACGACCTTCCACTCAACATTATCGGTCGAGTCAGCCGGGATCATTGATGCCTCAAATTGATATTTATGGTTCGCTATTGTCATTATCGTGCATGCGTTTGAAAGGTTGTCCCTGTTCAATGAGAAAACAGATTTACCCTTGTCATCGACTGTTGCGACCGTCATATCCTGAGCCGGTCTGTATGTAACAATAGTTACGGTACGATAGACCTCACCGCTTGTGGTTGTGAAATAAAGCTGGGTGGTACCGGGCTTTTTCTCTTCCCAGACATTCTTGTCACCGCTCTTTTTGTAACCGCCGCCCGAGAGTGTGGCGGTAATACTGCCGGTTCCGCTTGAAGGTGCTGAAACCATCACGTATTTGCTTGTATCCGAGTCGGTAAACAAACGTATCTCATCATTTACTGCTACACCGCTGTCATTGCTTGCTACAACTTTTATTGTTTTTGTTACATTGTGATAGACGCTGTCTTCGCCGCCCGCTTCGGAGGTATCAAGGTAGATGATAGGATTATCGCCGAGATCTTTTCCGTCGGAATCCAGCACCTTGAGCTGTGTTGCAACCGCACTGGCAGCCTGAGCCGTTATACCGGCCGGGACAATGCCTGCTACTGTGCCTGCCGCTCCGCAGGTAAGAAGAAGCGCAGCCGTAGAAACTATCGACAATGCTTTTTTCAGAGCTTGCTTAGTTCTTCCCATTATGTTCTGTTCTCCTTTTCATATTATTCAGGCTTTTGTACGGTCATCAGGAATAAACCTCCCTTCCTTTAAACTGATATTCTCTTTTCTGAACGACCGAAACCGCAAACCTATTCATTATTATTTTAACATTATATACCATAAAAGTCAACTGAAACAAAATGTTTTTACACAAGTACAATTATGTACAATGATGATAAACGCCATAAAAAATCTTGTCAAAACGCCTCTTGACCTGCATCGCATTGTTCCGCCCTGCTTTGTACGATAAAGGCGGATATTTCGTTTGTTATCCTTTTTGTTTCGGGTGTCATATCCCCCAGTGTGCCGCAGGTATGGAAGCTTCCCTCAAGCACCGCTGTTTTTACGATCCCCCCTGACTCCTCTATCCTCCTGTCAATGTCAAGAGAATCGGCATACAGACTCTCGCAGGCTTCACAGGCGATATAGACAGGCGGCAGTACCGAGTAATCGCCCTTGTACGGAGATATCTCGTAGCTTGTGGTATCGGCTGAGCCGGCATACACCTCATCAACTAATCCTTTAAGTCCCATTTTTACGATAAAATCATTGTTGACGTCCTCGTTTATCGTCCTGTCAAGAGAGTCCGAAAGATCTGTAAACGGAGAATGGAGTATAAGACAAAGAGGCGGCTCAGAGCCCTTTGAATGAAGCCTCATAGCAAGAGAAAGACAAAGTCCTCCGCCGGCACTGTCTCCGGCAAGTATTATCCTGCCTCCGGGAGAGAGCTTCTTCACATAATTATACACCGTCTCACATTCATCAAGAGCCTTTGGAAATTTATGCTCAGGAGCGAGACTGTAATCCGGCATAACAACAGTGCAGCCCGTTCTGAGCGCAAGGGTCTGCACATATTTTCTTATATGAGGAAATATACCCAGAACAAATGCGCCACCGTGAAGATACAATATCGTATCCCCTGTCTTGCCGCGCAGAGAGGACGTCACCTCAACAGGTACGCCGCCAAACTGCTTTTTCTTGGTAAGAACGCCCTTTCTTTTGTTCTCGATCACGCCGTCTCCGCACAGAAGCCTCCTTGCCCGCATAAGGCCTTCCATATCCAAATTGTTAAAATCTACCGCGCTGTAGCGCTTTTTCAGTTTTTTGACGATCAGCCTCATGATAAGGGATGAGGCCTTTCTTTTTTCTACTGACATAACTACACCCTTTTCTTTAGAATTATTAGGATCAAGCTATACATAGTATACGACCAAAATCAGGAAAAATCAATTATTTCAGACATCTCAGATAACGGATAAAAAGCCTCCCTCTCTGACTGCAGGCATAGACAAGATAACGGCAACATGCACGCAAAAAATGCCGTTCTTGCCTTATGGTTGGCAGGAACGGCATCGCTATATGTCTTTGTTGACACTTCGATCTATCTGTGTTTTTTCTTCGGTGCAGGCAGCTCGGGATACATAGCCTCAAGCAGCTCCTTCAGAAATTCCCTGTTATCCGTTTCTTCAACAAGAAGCATTTCCCTTGCGCCTTCATACGGTGCTTCAAGAGGAGCATTCGGCAGCAGCCTCTTTGAGGATTCAGTCGGTTTTATAAGGAATCTGTCGTCATATATGCCCCCGATCACCTTTTCTCTGAAATAAATGATGAATTCCCCCATCATGGGACGAAAGGTTACCTCACCGGTCTCCGGGAGCTGTTCCAATATATATTCAAGATAATCTCTTCCTGACGCCACCGATGTTCATCCCTTTCGGATAAGAATTTGCCCCACTCTACCGCAACAGACGACAGAACGGAAAGCTCTTGATATGACCGTTCAATCTTTATTCTGCTGCGTCTTTTTCTTCTCATCAACAAGACGTTGATATAGTGAAAGCATATTATCGGAGAATGCCTGTTCGCTGTATTCCCTTGAGATGCTGAGCGATCTTTCTGACATTTCAGCCCTCAGACCGTCATCGTTCAGGATCCTCAGAACGTCCTCTGTAAACTCCTTTTCATCATGATAGGCAAAGCCGTTCTCGCCGTCTATCAGCACACCCTGAATACTGGGGTCGTCCCTGCACACAAGCGGAAGACCGCAGGCTGTCGCCTCCAGATATGTCAGGCTGTGCATCTCAAAGGTAGAGGCGCTGAGAAACACCATTCCGAGCTTGTAATACTTATATGTCTCATCGTGCGGAACAAAGCCCGGAAATGTCACATACTCAGTAAGCCCAAGCTTCTGTGTCAGATGCTCCAGATGCTTTTGATCGGGTCCTCTGCCGGCTATAAGAAGATGCGCCTTAGGCTCCTCCTTAAGTACCGACGGGAAATATTTTAATATCTCCGAAATGTTTTTTTCTCCGCTGAGCCTCGACACTATGACAAGAAGCTTTTTGTCGCTGCCGATACCCAGCTTCTCAAGGAGCTTTTTCTTTTCGTCTTCGGACAGCTCCTTTGTGAAGCGCTCAAGAATGATCCCGTTGGGTATAACGACATTCGGATTCCGCAGCTTGTAGCCGTCAAGCAGAGCCTTCGCCTTATATGAAGGAACTGTTATCATGGTCGCACCCTTATATGCTACCCGCATAAGCTTTTTTGTGCTCCACTCAACAAGCTTGAGAGAGGAACGGTTATGAAAGGCAAATTTAGCGTAATCAGTATGCCATGTCATAACAACCGGCGCGTCTGAAGCTCTTGCAATGGATCTGGCAAGCTTGCTTGCAGGGCCCTCGGTGTGTATATGCACCACGTCAGGACGCCATTCCTTCAACTCCTCAAGATAAGGATGACGCTTTACAAAGCTGAGCCTCACATCAGGATAAAGAGGCACCTTGACCGAGGGAAGAAAATAAATATCGCCCTCGTGGTGCTCCTCTCTGTCTCCTGACATCGTGAGTATCCTTACGTCATGTCCCTGAGCAGTATAGGTATCATAAAGCGTCTTTACCACGACCGTAACACCGTTTATCAGGTTCATATATGCGTCAGCAGATAGCAGTATCTTCATTGTATTCTCCTCTCTCGGCATCAAAAGCTGATAAGCCCTTTTTGTCGGACGCCTCCTCAATGCCGGATCATCTTCTGCATTTTCCGCCTTTAATAATATCATATTTTTTCATAAATGTCACCACCTGATCGAATTTTTTTCAACCGTTCAGGTTGTTTCCGCTCCTAAACTGCGAAAACAGCTTTTGCAGAGACTTTTTTATAAAAACGTCACGGCTTTATTCCGTAAAATCCGCTCTGCATATAAGAATGCCAGAACAATTCATATACGGAAAATCCCGTTTTTTTGAGAAGCTCCAGATGCTCCTTTATGCTCAGAGGAAAAAACTCCGTGCCGTATCTTGCCGAATGTGCCTTTACCTCCTCATGCGTCCTGCCGGAGAGAAGCTCAAAGGACTCCAGACGGCTCAGCATGAGCCTTTTGCCCACCTCGGAAAACGGCGCGGTATTCTCAAAGCAGATAAACATTCCACCGGACTTCAGCGCTCCGAAACAGTTAGACAC
>ONFW01000213.1 GCA_900317215.1 uncultured Eubacteriales bacterium
CTTGACCGCTTTTTTGCCGTTGCGGTGTTGTTTGTTATGATGCTTACGGCGGCGCTCTCATTAAATATGCCCGTTTTTGCATCTGCTGAGGACGGGAACACCACGGTGATATCCGTTTCCGACAGTTCAGTATCCTCCGGAGCTAACACATCGCTGAACAATCCAGCAGCTACGGAGAATAATGCTGCGGAAGAAAAAAGCTTTGATGTATTCAGCTTTATTTTTGCTTTTCTGGTCCCGGTTACCGCTGTTATAACCTTTCTGATCTTCTTTATCGTCACACGCGCCGCAAGACTGAAAAAAAAGAGAGCAGAGGCAAAGCTTCAGCTTTCCGACACATCAGAGCAAAACAAAACTTCAAAAGACAAATAACAAAAGGAGCTGCCGCAGTTAATCTGCGACAGCTCCTTTTGTTGTTAAGTTCACTGCTTATAGCTGTTTATTACCCTGATGATAAGCTCATTGAGCTTTTCTACCTCATATTTACCGATAACCGGCTCAAGATGTCCTTCTCCTACGCCGGAATCATCGGTCAGGAAAACGTATGTACCGCCTGTCTTTATCGCAACGGCTCTGCCGAAAAGCTCTGTTTCCCTTTCTGCATTTGAAGCCACAACAGGGATAAGCCTGATACCCTTTTCTGCGGCTGCCCTGACAGACGCCTGCAGAGACTGCTCTTTTCCCTCGTGAGGCGGAGCATCAAAAATAAGGAAGGCAAGCTTTACGGATTTTTCCGACCAGCCCGTGCTGTTGATACACTCCTCAAGTATCTTGTCGACAGCCTCCGGCAGATCTCCGCCGCCGTCCGCAGTTTCTTCATTGAGTATACCCTGAACATCGTTGATATTGCTTGTAAAATCAGAGCACTTGGTGACATAATCGTCTCCCTCGTCACGGTAGAAGTTAACGGAATACCTCGTGTTCGCATCTCCGGTCTTCTCTGCTATATCTGAAAACTCCTTCTGAAGAAAGACCATTTCGTCCATCATTGAGCCGGTTGAATCAACGATAAACATGATATCAGTGCTCTTATAGCTCTCGCCCTTGCCGTCAAGCTCAAGCTCTATTTCAGATGAACCGGTTGAACCCGTTCCCTGCTGAGCTTCGGGGGCTGTCTGAGAAGCGCCTGCCGTGAAGCCTGTAAACTCTGCGCTCGCATTTCCGTATTCAACTATTCCCTTGAATTCCGACGGTGAATCGGTGAAGAGATAGGCTACGCCGTTCTTATCCGTAACTGCCGACCACAGCAGCTCATCTCCGCTGCCATAGATCCTTACCTTTGCATTGACAACAGGCTCACTGCTGCCCTTGCCTGTAACCGTGACCCTTGCGCGGAAACGGGGATCTATGCCGAAGCTCGGGAATGTTATCTTATTTGTGCCTGCCAGATTAGAAAAAAAGCCCCAGTTCTCGTTGTCGTTCCATTCTCCCGCAGTGAGGAGACCTGCCTGCGGACCGACAGGCGGCTCGGAAATGATATCATCATCTCCTGTCAACAGATCGTCTCCGGTAGAATCGAGATCATCGTAACCCGGGGCAGGGGCAACAACATCAGGATAGTCAGTACTACCGGTTTCGGCATGATAGCTGTCAACCGCTTCTTCATAAGCAGCGTCTTCTGCCGGCCTTGTATCACTGAGAGCCGTTGAGTCGTATTCCGCTTCCTTTTTAAGATCGTTTTTTTCTGTAGCGACATCCCCGCCTCTGTATTCAGCGGCCGTGCTGCCCTTTCCGTCAGCCGAAGCAACGATCTCAGGCATCTCCTCTTTGCCGGATTCAACATCCTTTACGACCTCTTCTGCATTTTTTTCGACGGAAGCAGTTGATGCAGGCTCAGTTCCGGAAGAACCGGCTTCAGAAACGCTCCCCGTATTACTGCATGCCGTCATGCTCATTGAGATTATAAGTGCCAGGGTCAGACCGATTATTTTAGTGTTTTTCATAAGATTACCTCCTTTTGACATAATAATTAGAGGTCGGAGGAAAAGGTTACATAATTTCAATAAATTTTTTTATCTTTTTTTCTGTCAAATTCTTCAAACACCTTTATCGTCTCGTCACGGTCAAGAGCCTCGAGTTCAGGCATTGCGGAGCTGCTCTCTCCTGTGAGAAAAAACTCATACAGATCATTGTCCCTAAAGCCTATCCTTGCGGCGTCTTCCCTTGTGTTGCCGTAATAAATGTGGCTGATGTTTGCCCACGCCGATGCAGAATAGCACATCGGACACGGATAACAGGAGGTATACAGTATACAGCCCGAAAGATCATAGCTTCCTATGCTTTCGCAGGCGGCTCTTATTGCCATTATTTCAGCATGAGCCGTGGGATCGTTGCTTTTCAAGACCTGATTTGAACCCTTACCGATCACCCTGCCGTTTTTGACAATACAAGCTCCGAACGGCCCCCCTGCACCTGTGACAAGGTTTTCTTCGGAAAGCTCCTTTGCTATCTTCATAAATTCATCCATAAAACAAATCGCCTCCATAGTTTTTCTTATTCACCTGAATCCGTGAAACTCGATCAGAAAATACAACGCTGCCTTTTGGCAGCAGTTAAATCAACTCAGAAACGCTGCAAGGGGACGCCCCGTGAAAGAGGGATCCTCAGTATAAAGAGTTTCGCTGCCTGCGGGCAGCGACCAAGGACTCTGTCCTTGGAACCTGCAAGCCTTTGAAAAGGCTTGAGCGAA
>ONFW01000055.1 GCA_900317215.1 uncultured Eubacteriales bacterium
CTGGTTGGAGGTGTTGCTGTATGAGTAACAAAAGAATAGGATTTATTGGAGCGGGAAATATGGCGACCGCTATAATAAACGGTATCATTGCAAATAAAGCTAAGAAAGCGGAGGAGATTTCCGTATTCGACCTTGATAAGTCAAAGCTTGGGCTTATGGCTGAAAAGGGAGTGGATACGGTTGGCTCATGCAAGGAGCTTGCAAAAAAGAGCGGTATCATCGTGCTTGCAGTAAAGCCGCAGAATTACGACGAGGTTCTTGCGGATATAAGCGACGAGGTACGTGATGATACTGTAATAGTAACGATCGCCGCAGGAATATCTATAGCTTATGTGCGAAATGGTCTGGGCAGAGAGTGTCCTGCCGTCAGGGTCATGCCGAATACACCGTTGCTTTTGGGAAAGGGCGCAAGCGCTCTGTGCCGTTCGGATAATATTGATGATGAGGATTTTGACGAGGTATACAGAATGTTTGCGCTGTCAGGCGATGCGGTGATACTTACTGAGGATAAGATGAATGCGGTCATCGCCGTAAACGGCAGCAGTCCGGCATATTTCTATCTCTTTGCAAAGTCAATGGTGGATTATGCCGTCTCTGTAGGGATAGACAGGGATGCTGCTATGAAGCTTGTCTGCAAGACCCTTGAGGGCAGCGCCGAAATGCTTCGTTCAAGCGGAGATACTCCGGAAACACTTATCGAAAAGGTGTCTTCAAAGGGCGGTACTACCATAGAGGCTCTTAAGGTGCTTAAGGATAGAAATGTCCCGGAGGCTATTTTTGATGCAATGGCAGCCTGCACCCGCAGAGCTGAGGAGCTTGGCAGCAAGTGACAGAAGAGCAAGGCATATGCAGTCTCTCTCGTTTGTATATTTCCTGCTGATATGTCGGGGACTTCATTGTTGCACCTAAGAAAAGATGCAGGAACTTAACAAAGGATAAAAATGATAAACTGCAGCGGAATTGCGGAATAAAATGAGTTGATTTCAAAAAACGGGGTCAGCACAGATGCTTCTGTGCCGATCCCGCTTTTAGGTTTGTTAAACAACAAAGCCGCCGTTCACGCCGATTACCTGACCTGTTATAAAGGATGAGCTGTCAGAGGCTAAAAACAGCATAGCTCCGGCAATATCCTCGGGTGTTCCTAAGGAGCCGGTTGGAGTTTCCTCCATAAGTGCTTTTTTGTCCTCACTGCTGAGGTGGGATATCATATCTGTTTCTATGACACCGGGAGCCACGCAGTTAACGGTTATCCCGCTCAGACCCTCCTCCATTGCGAGAGCCTTTGTAAGACCTATCAGCCCTGCCTTGGCTGCAGAATAGTGGACCTCGCATGAGCCGCCGATCTGCCCCCACATAGATGAAACATTGATTATCCTGCCGAAATGCTGCCTTATCATATGGGGCAGCGCCTCACGGCAGCAGTAAAAAGCACTGCTGAGATTAACGGATATCATTCTGTTCCAATCCTCGTCTGTAATATCGGTAAAAAGCTTTGTCTGCGCTATACCTGCGTTGTTGATAAGGATATCCGTTCCGCCGCAGAGCTTTTCTGCCTGAAAGAACATTTTTCTGACCTCGTCGGGTCGGGAAACGTCGGCTTGTATGGTGTAGACCTCTGAGCCGCCCTTGCGCAGACGGTCACAGAGCTCCTCCGCTTTGTCTGTGGAGCTGCAGTAGTTTATCATGACTCTGCAGCCTGCCCTTGCGAAGGCTGTTGCGGCGGCGGCGCCTATGCCTCGTGAGGCTCCGGTTATCAGAACGCTCCTCATGATCTTTTTAATACGGAGACTATCTCACCGACAAAGACCTCGTGCCAGTCACTGTCGGCATACCACTTATCAAGAGCCTCGGTGTCGATAAAGCATTCGGGCCGGATTTTTTGCTTATAAAGCTTTTTGCAGACGAAAACAAGATCAGCCTGCTCAAAATACGGTGCCTCTCTGTCAAAAACAGGGATAAGACCGGTTGCGGCTGCTTTGTCGATGTCCCTGCCGGAGTTTCTTCCGCAGAAGGCGAGCTCCTTCATATATTCCCCGCCAAAGAAGCTCAGGGTATAGTGTGTGCTGTCGTCAACGAATCCGAGCGTATATCTGCTGTCACGGATAAAGGTGAAAACTACGTTCTTGTTCCAGAGAACGCCTGTTCCGCCCCAGCTTGCGGTCATTGTGTTGAATTTATCCTTAGTGCCGGCTGTGATAAGAGTCCATTGACTGCCTATCCTTGTAAAAAAGTTATCGTTGAGTGATCTGATATCGATCTGTTCAAATGTACTCATCAGCTTGTCCTCCCATAATAAAATGCTGAGCCTATTATATCACAGTGTCAGAAAAAATAGTATTCTAAGTAATGTATAATATACAGTAATTATTGAATAAATGTATATCAGCGTATCCTATCAGATAACATAAATGTAAAAAACAAGACATAATTTTGTAGAATTAAGCAGAAGGACGAGCAATAATTATAAAATTTAGACAAATATAACTGCGGAGCTTGAAACTTACTTAACAAAGATACAAAAATCATCTTTTCTGAATAATTATTCAAATAAACCTTGATTTTATGCAGAAAACGTGTATAATGGATACTGTAATAAAAAAGCTAACGGAGGTAATCACAATGGGAGACATCAAAAAGGTAGTTCTTGCATATTCGGGCGGACTTGATACATCAATAATCATTCCCTGGCTTAAGGAAAACTATGACAACTGCGAGGTCATTGCAGTATCCGGCGATGTCGGACAGGCAAGCGAGCTTGAGGGCCTTGAGGAGAAGGCGCTTAAGACCGGTGCATCAAAGCTCTATGTTGAGGATCTCAACAAGGAATTCATTGAGGAATATGTATTCCCGACAATAAAAGCTGATGCAGTATATGAGAGCAAATATCTTTTAGGCACATCCTTCGCAAGACCGATCATTGCAAAGAGGATAGTTGAGATAGCTCTTAAGGAGGGTGCAGACGCTATCTGCCACGGCTGTACTGGCAAGGGTAACGATCAGGTGCGCTTCGAGCTTGCAATAAAGGCTTTTGCGCCTGATATGAAGATAATAGCTCCGTGGAGAGAGTGGGATCTCAAGTCGAGAGACGAGGAGATAGATTACGCTGAGGCGCACAATATCCCGCTTAAAATAACAAGAGAGACAAACTATTCCAAGGACAGAAACATCTGGCATATTTCACATGAGGGTCTTGACCTTGAGGATCCCGCAAACGAGCCTATGTATAACAAGGAAGGCTTCCTGGAGCTGGGCGTATCGCCCGAGCAGGCTCCCGATAAGCCTACATATGTTACTATCTCGTTTGAAAAGGGCGTTCCTGTTGCTGTAGACGGCGAGAAGCTTGGTTCAGTTGAGATCGTAAAGAAGCTCAACAAGCTCGGCGGCGAAAACGGCATCGGTATTGTAGACCTTGTTGAGAACAGGCTTGTCGGCATGAAGTCGAGAGGCGTTTATGAGACTCCCGGCGGAACCATTCTCTATCATGCTCACAACAAGCTGGAGGAGATCACCCTCGACAGGGATACCTACCACTTCAAGCAGCAGGTCGGTCTGCGTTTTGCAGAGCTGGTATACTTCGGTCAGTGGTACACACCTCTCAGAAAGGCTTTGTCTGCCTTTGTTGACAGCACACAGGAGACTGTCACAGGCGAAGTAAAGCTCAAGCTTTACAAGGGCAATATCATAGATGCAGGAGTTACATCACCCTATTCACTCTATGATGCCGATATCGCCACCTTTGATGAGGACGAGGTATACAACCAGAAGGACAGCGCAGGCTTTATCAACCTCGTCGGACTTCCGATCAAGGTTCAGGCAAAGAAGGGTCTTGTAAAGGAATAAGGGATCCGTCAACAGATGATATGAAATATGTCAGGGCGAACAGTGGAGCTTTCATTGTCCGCCCGACTGTTGTTTATCGACTTATGAAAAATCATAAATTACAGGCATGAGGTGTTCAAAATGAAGCTATGGGCAGGAAGATTCTCCAAGGAAGCCGATAAAAAAACCAACGACTTCAATTCGTCGATATCCTTCGACAGCAGAATGTACAGAGAGGATATCGAGGGCAGTATAGCTCACGCTGAGATGATAGGCGAATGCGGTATAATCGAAAAGAGCGAGTCTGAAGCGATCATAAAGGGGCTTAAGGGCATTCTTGCCGATATAGACAGCGGCGCACTGACTATCGACCCCGATGCTGAGGATATACACACCTTTATCGAGGGAGAGCTTACAAAACGTCTCGGTCAGACGGGAAAAAGACTCCACACTGCCAGAAGCAGAAACGATCAGGTCGCGGTGGATATCAGGCTATATCTGAAAAAGCAGATAAAGGAGATAAGCTCTCAGGTAAAGGAGCTGATAGCCGTGCTCTGCAGCAAGGCGGAGCAGTATTCGGATACGGTCATGCCGGGCTATACGCATCTTCAGAGAGCACAGCCGATAACCTTCGGACATCATCTCATGGCTTACGCTGAGATGCTGCTCCGTGATATTGACAGGCTGGAGGGTGCCTACAGGCATACTGACGCCATGCCTCTCGGCAGCGGAGCCCTTGCGACCACCACCTATCCGATAGACAGAACGATCACTGCGCGGCTCTTAGGCTTTGCAGATATCTGTCAGAACAGTCTTGACGGCGTTTCGGACAGAGATTTCTGCATGGAGCTTGCTTCGGTGCTTTCAATAATAATGGTACACCTTTCAAGGTTTTCAGAGGAGATCATAATGTGGTGCTCATGGGAGTTCAAGTTTGTAGAGCTTGACGATGCCTTCTCAACAGGCTCGAGCATAATGCCGCAGAAAAAGAATCCTGACATAGCTGAGCTTGTAAGAGGAAAATCGGGCAGAGTGTTCGGAGATCTTATGACTCTGCTGACAGTGATGAAGGGCATAGCCCTTGCATACAACAAGGATATGCAGGAGGATAAGGAGGCTATATTTGATGCGGTCGATACCGTTAAGATGTGCCTTACAGCCTTCACTCCAATGATAGAGACTATGAAGGTGCTGCCCGAAAATATGAGAAGAGCTGCTGCAAACGGCTTTATAAATGCCACCGACTGTGCAGACTATCTTGTAAAGAAGGGACTGCCTTTCCGTGACGCATATAAGGCTACGGGGACACTTGTTGCCCTGTGCATTGAAAAAAAGACTACGCTTGAGGAGCTTCCTATAGAGGAGTATAAAAATGTCTGCGAGACCTTTGACGAGGGTGTCTATGAGGCGATATCCCTTGAAAACTGTGTGAACGGCAGAAGGGTGCTCGGAGGGCCTGCAGGAGAGAACGTGAGAGCTCAGGCAAAACGTGTCAGGGAGCTTATCTCGGACTGATAATAAAGAAAGACAAGAGGGAACGGAAATGAAAATAAAGGCTGGAATAATCGGCGCAACAGGCTATGCAGGAGCAGAGCTGGTACGCATACTTCTCACCCACCCGCAGGCTGAAATAGCTGCTGTCAGCTCTGTAAGCTTTGAGGGTAAAAAGCTTAGCGAGGTCTATCCCTCGTACAAGAGTCTCTGTGACATGGAATGCTCAGATCAGAAGACTGTTGTTGAAAAGAGCGATGTTATCTTTGCGGCTCTTCCTCACGGACTGTCTCAGGAGCTTGCGGCAGAGTGTGACAGGGCTGGAAAGGCGTTCATCGACCTCGGAGCAGATTTCAGACTCGAGAGCGAGGCTGAGTATAAGGAATGGTATGGCTGTGATTTTCTCGATCATGATCTGCATAAGCGCTCCGTATACGGACTGCCTGAGCTTTTCAGAGAAAACATAAAGGGAAAGAGAATAATTGCAAACCCTGGCTGCTACACGACCGGCGCTCCGTTAGCTCTTGCCCCTGCGATCGTAAAGGGTCTTGTAAGCACGGAAGGGATTATCGTAGACTCAAAGTCAGGTGTTACCGGAGCAGGCAGAAAGCCCGTGCAGGGCAATCATTACCCGGAACTGAACGAGGGCTTCCATGCATATAAGGTGGCTTCTCACAGACACACCCCCGAGATAGAGCAGACCCTCTCAAAGCTTTCGGGAGAGAGAGTCAGGATAACCTTTGTTCCTCATCTTCTGCCGGTTAACAGGGGAATAATATCTACCTGCTATGCACATCTTAAAGAAGGCGTTGCAAAGGAGCAGATAAGGGCGGCGTATGAGGAGTTCTATAAGGACGAGTTCTTTATCAGACTTCTTCCCGACGGCGCAAATGCGGATATCCATAACATCAAGTATTCCAACTTCTGCGATATCTCGCTCCATGTTGACGAAAGGACACGGACCCTGATAGCTATTTCCGCTATCGACAATATGGTAAAGGGTGCGGCAGGTCAGGCGGTACAGAACATGAATATTATTTTCGGGCTTGACGAAAAAACAGGACTTGTAATAGTACCCCCTGCATTCTGATAAAAAGAAAAAGGAGTGTATAAATTGGCATATAAATTCATAGAAGGCTCTGTTACGGCTGCAAAGGGCTTTACGGCGTCGGGGATACACTGCGGTATCAGAAAGAACAAGAGCAAAAGGGATCTTGCGCTGATATTCTGCGAGAAGAAATGCACCGCTGCCGCTGTGTATACATCAAATCTCGTAAAAAGCTCCCCTATAACCGTAACAAAGAAGAATCTTGAGGACGGCTTTGCTCAGGCAGTGATAGTAAACAGCGGAAACGCAAACACCTGCAATGCCGACGGCATGGAAAAGGCTGAAATGATGTGCAGTCTTGCTGCAAAGGAGCTTGGCATAAGCGCCGGAGATATTATAGTCGGCTCTACAGGCGTGATCGGCCAGACACTTCCCATAGAGCCTATAGCAGAGGGCATGGCGCAGCTTGTCAGCGAGCTTTCAAGGGACGGCTCGGCAAATGCGGCTGAGGCTATCATGACTACCGACACCGTGCCTAAGGAGGTCGCTGTTGAAACAACAGTCGGCGGAAAGACCGTAAGGGTCGGAGGAATATCAAAGGGCAGCGGTATGATACATCCGAATATGGCAACAATGCTCTGCTTTGTCACTACAGACGCGGCTGTATCAGCAGAGCTGCTGCAGAAGGCTGTAAAGACAGCGGCAGATCTTACCTTCAATATGATAAGCATAGACGGCGATACCTCCACAAACGACACTCTTTCCGTTATGGCGTCGGGTCTTGCTGAAAATGACGAAATAACCGAGGAAAACGAGGATTATCAGAGCTTTCTGGAGGCTCTCACCGCAGTATGCAGGGAGCTTGCAAGGCTTATGGCTAAGGACGGCGAGGGCGCAACAAAGCTGCTTACCTGCAAGGTCAGCGGTGCAAAAACTGTGAAGGATGCCAAAGGAGTAGCAAAGTCGGTGATATGCTCAAGTCTGCTGAAGGCCGCAATGTTCGGAGCGGATGCAAACTGGGGACGTGTTCTCTGCGCTATTGGCTATTCCGGCTGCGATGTTGACGTCGAAAGGGTGGACGTTTCCTTCGGTTCAAGGGCAGGAAAAATAGACGTCTGCAAAAACGGCTCCGGAATAGATTTTTCGGAGGAGCTTGCAAAAACGATACTCACAGAGGACGAGATAGATATCATCGTTGAGCTCAACGACGGGCAGGGCACTGCAGAGGCTTATGGCTGTGATCTTACCTACGAATATGTAAAGATAAACGGCGACTACAGGACCTGATAACACAGAAAATAACAGTAAAGCAGGTGACAGGATTGAGGAATATATCCGATCAGGACAGGGCAAATGTTCTTGTGCAGGCTCTTCCTTACATACAGAAATGGGCAGGCAAGACCATTGTTGTGAAATACGGCGGAAACGCCATGATAAGTCCGGAGCTTAAGGACGCAGTAATGAGCGATATCGTTCTTCTGCAGCTCATCGGGATAAATGTTGTGCTTGTACACGGCGGCGGTCCCGAGATCAGCGGCATGCTCAACAGGATAGGCAAGGAGAGCCGCTTTATTAACGGTCTCAGAGTGACAGATGAAGAGACTATCGACATTGTACAGATGGTTCTTGCGGGAAAGGTGAACAAGAGCCTTGTGCAGCTTTTAGAGCAGCACAGCGGCAAGGCTATAGGTCTGTGCGGACTTGACGGAAGAATGATAATGGCAGAGAAAAAGGCGTCGGGGATCGACCTGGGCTTTGTAGGCGAGATAACCGAGGTTCATACCGAGGTGATCGAGAACGCTACAAAAAACGGATATGTTCCTATAATCTCCACCGTTGCGGGAGGATATAACGGCGACGTATACAATATTAATGCCGACCTTGCCGCTGCAAGGATAGCCGCTGAGCTTAAGGCGGCAAAGCTTATTCTGATGACGGACATAAAGGGACTGCTTAAGGATAAGGAAGATGACAGCACTCTGATACCTGTTGTAAACGTCAGCGAGGTACCCTCTCTGAAGCGTGAGGGTATCATTTCGGGAGGAATGATACCGAAGATCGACTGCTGCGTTGAGGCGGTTCGCAGAGGAGTAAAGAGAGCGCATATCATCGACGGCAGGATACCTCATTCTATCCTCATTGAGATGTTCTCCGATGAAGGTATCGGAACAATGTTCTATTAAGAGGGATTTTCATGACAAAGCCTGCTATGGTGCTGTTTGACTACGGCAATACAATAATAACCGAGGAGCTTCTCGGGTTTGAAAAGGGCAACGAGGTGCTGCTTTCCATGGCGTCGGAGAATCCTTTGGGGATCACGGTTAAGGAGTTTCAGCCCTTTATCGAGGAGCTGATAAAAAAGACCTGCTGTAAAATGGGCGCTGAAACAAGAAACCGCCAGCCTTTTGAGATAAGCTGGTGCAGTCTTAACAGATACGCCTTTGAGATGTTCGGCATAGTCTTTGACAGACCCTATGAGGAGCTTGAAAAGATCTACTGGGACAGCATTGTTTCTGCACGCCCCTCTGACAATATAGAGGAGCTGCTTTCTTTCCTGAAGGAAAGCGGTATTAGGACAGGGGTCGTCAGCAATCTGATGTATTCGGGCAAAACGCTTGAAGACAGGATAAACACGCTGCTCCCCGAAAACGGATTTGAGTTTATCCTCTCCTCCTGCGACTATGCTTTCCGCAAGCCCGAAAAGGACTTCTTTCTGCTTGCACTTAAAAAGGCGGGTCTTTCAGCCGATGAGGTATGGTTCTGCGGAGACAATCCTATCTGCGATATAGAAGGTGCTTTTGGCGCGGGCTTGCAGCCTGTATGGTACACAAGGACATATAAAGGGAAAGAGAAGCTGATAACTGCTCTTTCGCACGATAAATATATAGCTGTGGACGATTGGTCGCAGCTCAAGAAAATAATTAAGGGGTGTATACAATGAACTTTGAGGAAATAAAAAATGATGAACAAAGCTATATGATGCACGCCTATGGTCGTTTCAATGCCGCGCTTGTAAGCGGAAAGGGCGCAGTCGCAGTTGACAGCGAGGGCAGGGAATACATAGATTTCACGAGCGGCATAGGCGTTAATTCACTGGGATACTGTGATGAGGGCTGGACAAGGGCGGTCGCAGCACAGGCGGCAACGCTGCAGCATATCTCAAATCTGTATTATTCTCCCGTTCAGACGGAGCTTTCAAAAAAGCTATGCAGACTTTCCGGTATGAAAAAGGTGTTTCTTTGCAACTCGGGTGCTGAGGCCAACGAGTGTGCAATAAAGATAGCAAGAAAGTACAGCTTTGATAAATACGGCAGCGGCAGGCAGAAGATAGTCACACTTGTAAATTCCTTCCATGGCAGAACGGTCACCACACTTGCCGCAACTGGTCAGGAGGTTTTTCATAACTATTTTTTCCCGTTTACGGAGGGCTTTGTATATGCCGAGCCGAATAATACAGAGAGCCTCAGAGCCTGTATAGACGACGAGGTATGTGCGGTATTCGTTGAGCTGGTCCAGGGCGAGGGCGGAGTAATGCCGCTTGAGCAGAGCTTCGTTGATGAGATCGCTTCTCTCTGTAAAGAAAAGGATCTGCTTCTTATGATAGACGAGGTGCAGACAGGGATCTCGAGAACGGGCAGCTTTTTCTGCTATCAGAGCTACGGTATCGAGCCTGACGTGATAACCTCCGCAAAGGGGCTTGGCGGCGGGCTTCCGATAGGAGCCTGTCTTTGTTCTGCAAAGGCTGAAAATGTGATAGTGCCGGGTACGCACGGAACTACCTTCGGTGGTAATCCGATCTCCTGTGCAGCAGCACTTGAGGTGCTTTCGAGAGTTTCTGAGCCGGAATTCCTCAAGGAGGTCAACGAAAAAGGCGAGTACATCAAAGCTGAGCTTAAAAAGATCGGCAATGTAAAGGAGATAAGGGGAAAGGGCATGATGATCGGCATTGTCACCGAAAAGGACAATGCAAAGGAAATGGCAGTAAAATGTCTTGAAAACGGTCTGCTCATTCTTACGGCAAAGAATCTGTTAAGACTTCTTCCGCCGCTGACGATCACCTATGATGAAATTAATAAAGGACTGAGTATCCTGAAAAATACAATGGAGGCGTAAACATGAAACATCTTTTAAAAATGCTCGACCTGACTTCCGAGGAGGTAGTGGATATACTCAACCTTGCGGATCAACTGAAATATGAGCAGAAGCACGGGATCCCTCACAAGCTTCTGGAGGGAAAATCACTCGGACTGATCTTTGAAAAGGCGTCCACCAGAACAAGGGTATCCTTTGAGGTGGGAATGTACCAGCTCGGCGGTCAGCCCATATTCCTTTCATCAAAGGATATGCAGATAGGCAGGGGCGAGCCTGTTCAGGATACTGCAAGAGTGCTTTCACGCTATCTTGACGGCATCATGATCCGTACCTTCGAGCAGGCCGAGGTTGAGTCGCTTGCAGAATACGGCAGCATTCCGATCATAAACGGTCTTACGGATTTCTGTCATCCCTGTCAGATACTTGCCGACCTCATGACCATACGTGAGTTCAAGGGTAAGCTTGACGGCTTGAAGATGTGCTTTATCGGTGACGGAAACAATATGATGAATTCCCTTATCGTCGGCGCTCTGAAAACAGGCATGTCCATTGCTGTAGCCTGTCCCGAGGGCTATGAGCCTCATAAGGATGTTCTGGAATTTGCCAAGGGATATGGCGATAGGTTTTCAATGTTCCGCACACCCAAGGAGGCTGTTGTCGATGCTGACGTTGTTATAACAGATGTATGGGCTTCCATGGGTCAGGAGGGCGAAGCCGAAAAGAGGAAAAAGGCGTTTGAGGGGTACCAGGTCAATGCTGAGCTGATGTCTCTTGCAAAGCCCGATGCTATGGTTCAGCATTGTCTGCCTGCCCACAGGGGCGAGGAGATAACCGAGGAGGTCTTTGAGGCTCATGCTGATGAGATCTTCGAGGAGGCGGAGAACAGGCTCCATGCTCAGAAGGCTGTTATGGTGAGATGTCTTTCGGATAAATAATGTCACGGCAGTCAGGAATATCACGGAACGGCGCAGACAGCGCGCCGTTCCTTTTTAGCAGGGGATTATTCCTGATGTAATAATAAATACTATATTAATCTGTTGTAAAGGCTTTTTTGTTAAATATTTGACTTGAAAAACAGCCCTTATAATTGTAATATATAATAGTGTCAGAGGATTCGCCCGATACTGTTTTCGGTACGGGATAACACATAAAAGGAAACGGAGAGGTGTTTATGGATACATCGGTATTTGAAAGCTATGAATCTGAGGTAAGATCATACTGCCGTCATTTTCCAACGGTTTTTACAAAGGCTAAGGGCGCTGACTTCTATGATGAGGACGGCAGAAAATACATTGATTTTTTCTGCGGGGCAGGTGCGGTAAACTACGGCCATAATAATCCTGAGATAAAGCAGAAGCTCATCGAATATCTTGAGTCGGACGGACTGATGCATGCGCTTGACATGTACACTGTTCCCAAGAGAGAGTTTATTCAGACCTTTGAGGAGAAGGTGCTTAAGCCCAGAGGACTTAATTATAAAATACAGTTTCCCGGTCCCACCGGAACAAATGCAAATGAGGCTGCCCTGAAGCTTGCAAGAAAGGTAAAGGGCAGAAAAAACATATTCGCTCTTATGGGTGCATTTCACGGAATGACCCTCGGCAGTCTTTCGCTGACTACTGACAAAGCATCGCGCAGAGGCGCAGGAGTTCCGCTTGATTATGTTACCTTCATTCCGGCTCCTTATATGTTCCCCGAGCTTGATACTGTAGCCTATATGCAGAAGCTGCTTGACGACGATCACAGCGGTGTTGAAAAGCCTGCAGCTCTCTTTATCGAAACGATACAGGCAGAGGGCGGCATCAGGGTGTTTGATGTTGAATGGCTTAAGGCGGTAAGAGAATTCTGTACAAAGAACGACATCCTTCTTGTTGTTGACGATGTGCAGGTGGGTTGCTGCAGAAGCGGCACCTTCTTCTCCTTCGAGCGTGCGGGAATAGCTCCCGATATCGTCACGATGTCCAAGTCTATCGGCGGCTACGGTCTGCCGTTTGCTATCACGCTTATCAAGCCTGACATAGATATATGGAAGCCCGGTGAGCACAACGGCACCTTCAGAGGAAATCAGCTTGCCTTTGTCGCAGCTAAGGCAGGACTTGAATATATGCTTGAGCATAAGGTGGAGCAGCAGGTTTCAGAAAAATCCGTTATTATTAAGGATTTCATAGAAAAGGAGATACTCCCCCTTGACAGCAGGCTTGAGCTCAGAGGTATAGGTATGATCTGGGGCATAGAGTTTGAGAACATTCCCGTAAAGGGCTTTGCCGACAGAGTTATTGAGAAATGCTTTGAGTATGGTCTTATCATTGAGGGCGCAGGAAGAAAGAACTCAGTGGTCAAGCT
This sequence comes from uncultured Eubacteriales bacterium, assembly GCA_900317215.1. Taxonomy (GTDB): domain Bacteria; phylum Bacillota; class Clostridia; order Oscillospirales; family Acutalibacteraceae; genus UBA1213. The sequence goes on from ONFW01000055.1 coordinate 12,794, forward strand.
CATGCCGCCGCTTGTCATCAGCGAGGAGGAGCTTATCGAGGGCATGAAGATAATAAAGAAATCTGTTGAGTATAATATTTCCGCAATAGAAAAGTGATTGGGGTAGAGTAAATGAAGTTCAGATATCTGATGAGGGTTCTCGGCGGAGCAAGCTTTAAGAAAATGGGAAATGCAATAAATGTCGTTCATGAAAAATCGGGAAAAAGCAAATTTACCACCTTTTTCGATATGCTTGGCTGCTCCATGAAGTACGGCGCAGGCTACAACGACTATATCATTTTTGAATTCTATAAAATGAAGGCTAAGGAAAGAAAGACCTATCTGACAAGAATGAAGAATAAGCGTCTTGTTTCCACGCTCAACGACGAAACGTATGCCCATATCTTTGACGAGAAGAATCTTTTCGATAAGAAATTCGCGGAATTCATGGGCAGAGAGATACTCGATCTTGCGGATATAGGCTATGAGGAATTTGCAAAATTCGTAAATGGCAAGGAATACTTCTTTGCAAAGCCCTATATCGGCGAGAGCGGCAAGGGAATTGAGAAGATCAGGGTGGCTGATTACAGCTCGACAGAGGAGCTTTATAAATACATAACCTCACCCGAAAAGAATTTCGGCGTTATTGAGGAGGTAATAGTACAGCATCCCGATGCCGCAAGGATATATCCCTATTCTCTCAACTGTCTGAGAGTAGTTACTCTTGTAAAGGACGGAGAGGCTCATATTCTTTATGCCGTTTTCAAAATGGGTAACAACGGCGATTTCGTTGACAACCTCGAGCACGGCGGACTTGCCTGTCATTTTGATCTTGACAAGGGTGAGATAATCGGCAGGGGACATACCTCGGCGCTTGTCTGCTATGACGAGCATCCGGCAACAGGGATAAAATTTGTCGGCTACAAGCTGCCGTTTATGGACGAGGTCAAAGAAATGGTCAAAAAGGCTGCTCTTGTTATCCCTTCGTTCAGATATGTCGGCTGGGATGTATGTCTCACGCCAAACGGACCCGCTATCGTTGAGGGCAACGACTACCCCGCATACGATTTTCCGCAGCTTCCCGACGATGACAAGCCGCGTATAGGTCTGATCCCGAAGATAGAGAGCTTCGGGATAAAGGTCAGAAAATAAGCAAAACAGGGCTGCCTTATCACATTCGATAAGGCGGCCCTTTTCAGAGTTTTTTTCAGGCGACTTGTTCAACATAGATATAACTGATGTGCGTGTCCTTTGCAAGATTCTGTACATATTGTCCCTTACGCCCTCACAGTAGCAGCCGTAAGTGAATACTCCGTTCTTTTCGATATTGTCAGCAAATCTAGTCAGATATGCCGCTTCGCATTCGCATCGCTCGTCAATATCTACGGAGTAATAATTCCGATAAAGACTTTCAATTATGTTTTCCTTCATGTCTTTTCTCAGATTTGTCAGCGCTTAGGGCGGCTTTTTTGAAGCACTTCTGTTAATTATACAATTATGAAAAAGAAATGTTACACCAAAATGCGGAATTTTCAGAAAATTTTATATTTTTGTCTGTTTGCATACTTTTATAAACAGATAATACAAATTTCTGTTATTCTTGTCAAGTATAACCTGACTAACAGGTGCAGCACGCTGCTGAATCTGCATTTTTTTGACCGTGCAGGGAATAATAGCGGTATATTACTTTTCAGAGGGTGACTAAATATGGCAAAGAGAAACGGAAAATATACCGTCGAGCTGACAAACGGAGTTGTAATAAGCTGTTCTGCAGGTGTAGCGGGAAAAAAGGAAAAGGAAGGTCCACTTGGAGAATACTTCGACAAAACCTTCAATGATGACCGCATGGGAGCTTCAAGCTGGGAAAAGGCAGAAAGCGCCCTTCAGACCGCCGCAGTAAATGAACTGCTTATTAAAGCAAGGCTGACACCTGCGGACATAGATATAATGTTTGCGGGTGATCTTCTCGCTCAGTGTATAGCTTCCTCCTTCGGACTCAGGGATTTCGGTATTCAACTGTACGGACAGTACGGTGCATGCTCTACAATGGCTCAGACGCTGTCTGCGGCTGCTGTATTTATTGACAGCGGCGCAGCGGAAAGGGCGCTTGCGGTGACCTCGTCGCATTTCTGCTCTGCGGAGAGACAGTTCCGAATGCCTGTAGAATACGGTGGTCAGAGAACGCCGACAGCACAATGGACGGTTACGGGAGCAGGTGCGGCGCTGCTTACAAAAGGCGGCAGGGGAGTTGCTGTAAAAAGGGTAACAGCAGGCAGGATGAGGGACATGAAGATAAAAGACGCCTGCAATATGGGAGCTGCAATGGCTCCTGCGGCCGCAGATACTCTGATACGATTTTTCAGCGATACAGGAACAACACCGGAGGAGTATGATCTTGTTCTGACAGGCGATCTCGGTCTTGTAGGAACACAGCTTCTGAAAGAGCTGCTTCGCTCCGAGGGGTATGACATAACGAAAAATCACAGCGACTGCGGCTGCATGATATATGATATCAAAGCGCAGGACGTTCATGCAGGCGGTTCGGGCTGCGGCTGCTGCGCGTCAGTATTCTGCTCGTATATAATGAGAAGGCTAATGAGCCGCGAGCTAAGAAATATTCTGTTTATCGCAACGGGAGCGCTGATGTCTCCGACCTCAGCGCAGCAGGGTGAGAGCATACCGTCGATAGCTCATCTTGTTCAGCTATCCTCACAGTAGGGTATTATCAAAAGCTCATCCAAACTGACTACAAAAAACGGTCGGTCAAGAGAATGCTTTCTTTAGAAAAGCACACTTGACCGACCGGCGTTTTTTCAGCTTTGCGAATGTATTCTGGAAATGATATCCCTTTTGTAGCTCAGAAATTCCTCCGTCAGGTTGAAATCACTGCTGCGGGGCTTCGGCTCTTTAATGATGATCTCATCGGTGATAGCTCCGGGTCTGCCGCCAAGCAGACAGATACGGTCGGAGAGCAGTATCGCCTCGTCAATATCGTGAGTGATAAAGAGCGTAGACAGCTTAATGCTGCTCATGATATCAAGATACCAGCGGTGCATATCGCTCTTTGTGAGAGTATCAAGAGCGCTGAAGGGTTCGTCAAGCAGAGCAACGTCAGCTGAAAACAGATAGGTACGCAGCAGAGCGGCACGCTGACGCATACCTCCCGAAAGCTCGGAGGGGTATTTTTTTTGTGTGCTTTCAAGCCCGAATTTATCAAAAAGCTCAACAGCTCTGCGCCTTGCCTCTTTTTTTTTCATGCCCTTGATAATGAGCGGCAGAGCTACATTATCCTCAACTGTGCGATAGGGGAGGAGCATATCCTTCTGGAGCATATAGCTTATCCTGCCGGATTTTCCGGTGATATCCTCGCCGTTCAGGAGAACACAGCCCTTCTGCGGACGGTTTAGCTCTGCTATTATATTGAAAAGCGTAGTCTTTCCGCCGCCGCTGACGCCGAGCAGACAGACCAGCTCGCCGTCGTTGAGAGTAAGATTGATATTCCTCAGGACGTCTGTTTCGCCGTCGTAGGAGAATGTGACGTCCCTGACCTCCAGCGCCGCCATTACTGGGGGAGGTACTCGTTGGAAAAGCCTGTATTCTCAGGGATCTCAGACTCAAAAAGCCCGTTGTCTGATATCCACTTGTAGAAGGCGTTCCAACGTGCAGGATCTATATACCCCCAACGTCCGACGTCAGCCTTATATTCCTTGGAGAGATACTTCTGACTTGCCTTTACCAGTGTTTCATCAAGCTCCGGAGCATATTTGAGAAGTATTTCCGCAGCCTCATCGGGATTTTCCTCGGCAAATTCATATCCCTTCTTAAGAGCTGACAGAAAGGCCTTTGCTGTGTCGGGTTCAGACCTGAGCCAGTCCGAGTTGCCGATCAATACGGGAGTATAGTAGTCGAATACGGGGTCGATATCCTTAAAGGAGAAATAGTCCGTTTCAAGACCGGCAACCTCTGTGGCGATGCCTGCCCAGCCGTAGAAGATCCAGATCGCGTCAACAACGCCTGATTTCAGAGCGGATACCTCGTCTGTAACCGTGGACGGAATAAGCTCGACCTTGCTGAAATCGCCGCCGTCCTTTTCCACCACCTGCTTCATCATAGCTTTTTCTATCGGAAGATCCCATGTGGCATATTTTTTTTCTTCAAGCCCTTTCGGTCTGTCCATGCCCTTGCCCTTCAGGGAGATAATGCCCGAGGTGTTGTGCTGAACAAGAGCTGCGACAGCCTCTATCGGTATTTTGTTCTCGCCTGCAACTGCGGGAAGCATACTGTCCTGAAAGGAAACGCCGAATTGCGCCTTGTTAGCGCCGACCAGCATTTCTGCGCCGTCCTCAGGCGGCTGTACTATCTCGACCTCAATACCCTCGTCGCTGAAATAGCCCTTATCCTGAGCAACATATACTCCGGTGTGGTTTGTATTGGGTGTCCAGTCGAGAACAAAGGTTACCTTTTTCTTTTCGGCTGTTTTGTTATCCGAGGACTGTGCTTCACTGTTGTCTGTTGAAGCGGCAGAGCCGGCTTCGGTTTTCTGAGCGGCACAGCCGGAGGCAATGCTTACGGCAAGAATGCCCGTCATGATGAGCGAAGCAAGCCTTTTTGTTTTGTTCATGTTGATCTGCTCCTTTTTATTTTTGTTTTCTCCCAGGGCATACATGCACGCTGCAATATTGAGGTAAGCCAGATAAGCAGCAGGCTGATGACTGAGATCAGAATAATGACTGCAAACATTTTATCTGAGGAAAACGATTTTCTCACGCGGGTCATATAGCAGCCAAGACCATCGGTGCCGCCTATCCATTCGGATACAACAGCACTGACCACGGCATAGGATACCGATATCTTAAGGCTTGCAAAAAAATGTCCGAGCGAATTCGGCAGCTTTACATATCGAAAGATCTGAAGCCTGTTGGCGCCCATAGATCTCATCAGTCTGATAGTGTCATTATCTACAGATGAGAAGCCCTCAAGCAGACTTATCGTGATCGGAAAGAAAACCACCAGAATGATAAGGATTATCTTAGGAAGCATTTGATAGCCAAGCCAGATGACAAGCAGAGGAGCTATAGCTATTGTAGGGATAGTCTGACTGATGACTATGAGCGGATATATCATTTTACGGATAAATGCAAATCTGTCCATTATGACTGCCGTCAGGAAGCCGATGATGATACCTCCTGAAAGACCGATAAAGGTCTCTGTCAGTGTAACTCTTGTATGGCTGAGCATGAGCTGCCAGTCCTTTTTGTAAGCCTCAATGACGTCAGCAGGCGAAGGCAGCATATATTTCGGTACATTCCCGAAGCTGCAAACCGTCTGCCATATCACAAACAGCAGCAGCAATGCGGCAGCAGGCGGCAGGAGCTTACTGATGATGCTTTGTAACCTTTCTTTCAATGGTAAGCACGTCTCCCTCCGGACGGTAGTCGACCTTGATATAGGCAAGCACAGACGGTGCGCCGGCTCTTATTGCAATATGCTGACATTCCTTGACGATATCCATAAGCTCGTCATAATCGCCCTCTATTGCTGTTTCAAAGGGGCC
>ONFW01000027.1 GCA_900317215.1 uncultured Eubacteriales bacterium
AGCTTGAGGTCTCTGTTCCGCCGAAGGAAGAGGTTGAGGAGTATGACGGCGAATTTCATGATGATGACAACCAGTTCCAGTATGAGATAATCGGGGACAATGCCGTAATAACCAACCACAGGAACTTTTCTGCTGCGATGACGGGCTATATTGAGCTTGCATACGTAACAAACAAAACCTCCTTTGAATATGAGGATATGAAAATGTCAGACAGCTTCTGGTCTCGTCTTGAGCTGCTCGACAGTGATTCTCAGGTGATCCAATCCGTTGATGATACAGCGCCCCCTGTCGGGATAGACACCTTCGCATCTATGGCAAGCACATACAAAAGAACGTTGAATATCAATCATCAGCCGTATCAGAGCTGGGACAGCTCATGGGGCAGAGCACCCGACAATGCGGACGATTATTACTATCTGATGTGGGAGATAAAGAGCTGGGTAAATGCCTGTACACAGCCTTATGATCTGAATATAAACGACTTTATAACACAGGGTACTGCTGAGCCGATCGCCTACCGCTTTCAGGGTGAGTCAAGGTTTACATCATCTCCCACAAGAAGAAATAACAGGGATTCGGATTATTGGAGATATGACTATGTTATAACAAGGCATCCGAAGTCTGTCTATCAGGATCTTGAGAGCTATACGATCACCAATAAGGAGATTATTACTCTTACCCCGGTAGACCGAAAGGACGATCCGACATCCTTTGAGTCTGCTGCGGATTTTACCTATTACAAGCCGCATTTTACTGCACCCGGAGAATATGTTTACTCGGCAAAATGGGGCAACAACAACTGGTACTATCGCTTCAATTATTATTGGGATATAGCAGACTACGGGCTTCAGGAACTAAAGGACGGCGAGGTGGATCATCTCAGCGGGAATATCAAATTCTTTGTTGAGGACAGGGCATATCTCCTTTCACATACTATGGAGGAGGGCGCCGACCGTGAGGATATCGAAAGCTACGGCAAACGAAAAGTAAAGTATACAGTTACAGATGATCGGTTCTATCTTAACGACCATATTTATATAAGAGACGATCAGGCTGTAATAGACAATTCGGAAAGAGCCCTTACATGGAAGGATTTTGATATAGAGTATGTCAACTACTATATTTCCATGTGGGACGGATATAAGGACGATGACTACAACACTATAGTATCCGGTCCGGTGAGATATCGTGAGGACGATATAATTTGCTTCTATGCAAAATTCAAAACAGGGGATTGGATAAAGGTCGCAGAGTATAACAAATATACAGGCGAGCCTCAGAACGTGCTGTCGGACTATGTTTCATCTCTTACAGAGAATAAGATAGTGTTTGCCAGGAATTGTGTTGCATACCGCATTGAAACAGAAAATCCTCATTTTGCAACTCATATAGACTGCTACCCTTATCTCAGAGTGAAGAACTCGGCATATATCCTCTCGCAGAGTGAGAACGTGAACAAGATACAGCTCACGAATATCTCAAACTTCACCGTAGTGAATGATAAGGCTCAGGTGCTTTACAACAAGGATTCTATGGCAACGGATTACATCATAGGCGTTGTCAAGGAGTCGAAAATTGAAAAGGAGGTAGCCTTTACAACAAGCAACGCGCTCAGGAGATTTGTTACGGTAGGCTGGAGGGTCGAGATAGATGAACATTACATGACCAACGACGGAGTGGTGTATATTCCGCAGGATACAGGAGTATTCTACGACCTTCTTCCGATAGGAAATCTGCTTGACAAAAAGAGCGTTGCTGTGGGAATAGACTACGGTCAGTATTATTCAAATATCAAATATCTCAAAAGCTATGATTATGAGGTCTCGAGTATAGTCAATTATAAAAATACAGGCAGGACGCTTCTGATAGTCAGGATAAAGACGCAGTTCAAGCGTGCAATGCTTACCTATAACACGGTATACAGCTGGGACAGCGCAATGGACTATGGAACGACTCTGCTCAATACGATAGCCTTTGAAACAGGAAACGATAAGATATCCGGCGGTCATCCCGATGACGGCGGAGACATAGGTATAGAGGACAAGGAGATAATGAGCGACCTTGACCCTGATACCGATGACAGGAAATTTATCTATGAGCAGAAGCTCCACCCGATACGCTTCCTGATATCTACCAGAACCGGTCTTGTCAAATCCGTGAATAATGCCAAGAGTACGGATTTCTCCTCAGTGACCGAGGTGGGGCAGGGCGCAGACTATGTCTATAAGCTGAGATATAACACTACTATAGTATCAAGAGCAAAGGATATGGTGCTGTACGATTCGCTTGAAAACTTCGTTTCAGACGGTCATGAAAGCGAATGGCACGGCACGCTTCAGGCGGTAGATGTCATACAGCCGACAGAGCTGGGTATAGCTCCAGTTGTGTATTATTCGGACAGAGCGCTCGATATAGAGCATTATCACGATATTGACAACGATACGATAAACGGCGAAAAAGTATGGAAAACCGAAAGCGAGTTCGGGGATATAAGCAGGGCGAAGGCTGTAGCTGTAGACCTCAGACATGATCCTGACGGAAACGACTTTGTTCTCGGGCGCAAGAGCTCTGTTGTTGTTCATCTTTATATGAAGGCGCCCGAGGAGGATACCTCAGGGAGTGTCGATCCGGTTTGCTTTAATAACATATACATAGATGATACTGTAATTGATATATTTGACGAGGAAAAGCCCCATTTTATTCACCATGACAATACCGAGGTGCATTTCAGGGTAATGGGCAGCTTTGGCATTGAAAAGGTAGATTCAAAAAATGAAAACACCTTGATAAAGGGGATATCCTTCAATCTCAGAGGAGCAGGACAAAGCGGTGCTTCTGATTACGGAACGCCTGTCAATATCACAATGACGACAGACGCCAACGGCAGGCTCAGGTTTGATGATATCGAAAAGGGCAGTTACATACTCAAGGAAAGCGCAGGCTCTGCTGATTATCTCAGGCTTGAAAAGGAATATGAGGTCGTTATTGAGGAAAACGGCAATGTTCGTATAGACGGAATGCTTGTTCCGGAGGGAACATACTACCGTATATCTGATGAACCGAGAATTCACACGGATATTGAATTTCTGAAAAAAGACCTTGATACCTTTGAGTTTGTCGAGGGAGCAAAATTCAGACTGCAGGGAACCTCAAATTATTATCCCGATCTTGTAGACGGCTATGTTGACACAAGGATATCTGACATAGACGGAAAAGTTAGCTTTACTGATGTTGAGTGGGGTGAATACACTCTTCGTGAAATAGAGGTTCCTGAGGGATATGCTCTCAGCGGTACGGTATATAATGTTATTGTTGATCTCGAGGGACATTTTACTATCACCGTCAGTGAGACTGAGGGGGAAGGAGACACCGACAGTATCAAGCGTGCAAACAGCGTGTATTCGATATATAATGAGCCTCTGCATTCCTTTACGATACAGAAGGTCAGCTCGACAACTCAGAATCCCGTTATGGCACGCTATCAGTTGACAAATCAGGCGACACAGAGCTCGCTGATACAGACGACAGCAGCAAACGGCAGGGCTACCTTTGCTGAACTGCCCTCGGGCGAATACTGGCTGCAGGAGATCGAGGTCCTTGACGAGGGCTATAATCTTGATGAAACGCCGTATTTCGTGCATATTGACAAGCATGGCAACGTAACTATACAGGATCACGAAATGAATGCTGCAGGAAACTTTGTCATGACCGACAGCCCGAACGGTTCTGTTACTGTTATAAAGAAATGGGACGACAATGAAACAACACAAAGCCGTCTTGAAAACGGCATCACTCCCACAATACATCTCAGCTCGGATATCACTGAGCCGGCTGCATATTTTACCGGCTCCATTTCGAATGCAGCGCCGCGCGCAAGTGCAAACAACGTAAAGACCTTCAAGCCGTTTGGCGGTGATCTATCGGTCGTGGAAGCCAAGATAAACGACGGTACTGCCAAAAAGATGGACGACAATAGCACAGACTATTACATCTATGCATGGGACGAGACCGGCAACGGAGACATTGTTTGGTATTCAAATGCGGTCAAGGTGTATGTTCTTAGTTCGCGCTGGAGCCAATACACGCAGATCACAAGCATCGACTGCACCGGGCTCGATACCTCTCTCGCAGTGAGCATGCAGTCCTGGTTCTATAATTGCCAGTCGCTGAAAAGCCTGAACATTAAGAGCTTTGATACTTCAAATGTTATCGATATGCGCACCATGTTCTGCAACTGCTTAGTTCTCGAAAAGCTTGAACTGGGTGATAAATTCGATACCTCAAGAGTAATAAGAATGGACTTTATGTTCTCCGGCTGCCCAAAGCTTGTCAATGCCTTTGGTGAAAACGGCAATGAAAACCGCACAGGGCTTGACGTTTCAGGCTTCAACACTGAAAATGTTATAGGCATGTCCGGTATGTTCCAGAACTGCAGCGGACTTGAATTTATTGATGTCAGCGGCTTTGATACCTCACGCGTAATAACAATGGACTATATGTTCCAGAACTGCAGCAAGCTTAAGAATCTACTCAATGAGGACGGCACTCAAGGTCTTACGGGTCTTGATGTTTCGGGCTTTGACACCTCTGAGGTAACAACCATGCTTTCCATGTTCCAGAGCTGTAATCAGCTTGAATTCATTGATGTTTCCGGCTTTGATACAGCACGCTGTACGAGTATGCAGAGTATGTTCAGGGGCTGCTCAAAGCTCAGAAATGTTATGGACAGCGACGGCACGCGAAGGATAAGAGGTCTTGATGTAAGAAGCTTTGATACCTCCTATGTCAACGATATGTCAGGTATGTTTTGTAGCTGTCAGAAGCTTCAGTTCATAGATATTGAAGGCTTTGACACCTCAAGGGTATGTGAAATGAACGAAATGTTCCACAACTGTCAGGAGCTTATCAACAAGGAGGCGGTTGACGGAGCGCCTGCCATAACCGGTCTTGACGTCAGCGGCTTTGACACCTCGTGTGCAACATCAATGGCTTATATGTTCTGCAAACTGTATAATGTCGAGTTTATACCCTTGGGCAACGGCTTCTCAACTGAGTGTGTCACCAGCATGGAAAGAATGTTCTCGGATTGCAGTAAGCTCACCTTCATTGATCTCAGCGGCTTTGACACGAGCCTTGTCAGAAGCCTTACATATATGTTCAATGGCTGCGTAGCTCTGCAGAGTGATGATGAAAGACCTCTTGATTTCAGCGGCTTTAATACTGAGGCTGTTACTAATATGAATTGTATGTTCTGTAACTGTAAATCAGTCAAAAGGCTTGACGTTCAGAATTTTGACACGGCAAATGTTACAAACATGTCAAATATGTTCGATCAGTGCTATGCGCTGGAAGAGCTTGACCTCTCACGCTGGAGCTCTGACATGCTCACTGAAATGGCGGCCATGTTCCGTGAGGACCGAGTATTAAAGAGCATAACCTTTGGTCCCGGTTTTACTGTTTTGCTTGTAACGAATATGAATGAAGCCTTTTCAAACTGTTATAAGCTTACCGGGCTTGACCTTAAATATTTCAACACGGTAACTCTTGAGCAGGCGCATTATTTATTCAGCAACTGCAGGGAAATGACAAGGCTTGATATCAGAGGGCTGAAAACACATTCCTGTGTCGATATCAGTTACATGTTTGCTGGCTGCTATGAGCTGAGTGAGCTGAACATTCCCAATGACCTGGATCTTTCATGCTGCGGTTCTCTGACGTATGTTTTCCAGAACTGCAAAAAGCTTGAAACGCTTGACATGAAAAACTGGAAGACGGATTCCGTTTCAAATATGGCCTATGTGTTCCAGGGCTGTACTTCTTTAAAAACTGTGAGAATGGACAACATCAATACCTGCTCGGTCACGAGCATGGCATATATGTTTGCAGGCTGCACCTCCCTTGAAAGCATTGATCTCTCTTTTCTTGATCTTTCCTCGGTGCAGAATATGGAGCATATGTTCAACGGGTGTTCAGAGCTGAAAACCGTGGATATGCACGGGTTGAATACAGTTCAGCTCAAATCATTGGCCGCAACCTTTTACAACTGCAAAAAGCTGGAAAGCGTGGATATGAGTGGCATGGACACTCACAGGATCAAGAACATGGGTAGTACGTTTTATTACTGTAATGCACTGACTGAGATCAGCGGTCTTAAGGATTTTGACACAGCAAATCTCACGTCCTTGGAGCAGACCTTCAGAGGTTGTCAGGCTCTTACGATACTTGATCTCAGCAGTTGGTATATTCCGAAGCTTGTTAATATGAACTTAACCTTTTGTGATTGTACCAATCTTGAGAAAATATATGTATCGGTAAGATGGCATTTTAATAATCCGAACAGCAATTCACAAACCTTCTCCTCCTGCAGTTCTCTCGAAGGTCAGGATGGCACGACATATAACTGGACAAGAAGCGGCTCGGACTATGCAGTGATCGATGATGCCGCAATCGGAGTATCAGGCTATTTTTCTAAGAGCGACAATTACAATGTCTACCCCACGGTCAGAGAGGCGTATTTTTCCGGGGCTAATTTCAATACGTTCTGGAACAGTATACCGTACTCTCCAAGGGTTAACGAAAAGAAATTCAAGCATTATACAGGCAGCGCCTCCTCTGTTGAGGCAATAGTAAGCTCCAACACAACGGCAAAGCGGGTCGATGACAACGACTACGACTTCAAGATCTATGCATGGTTTGACAGCAGCGATAAAACTATCTATTGGTGGTCGGATATTGAAGAGGTTTATCTTCCTTCAACTTTTGGGAGCTGGAACAGTGGCAATTATTCAAGCATTGATCTCAGCGGCATAGATTTCTCCCGAGTCAAGATCATGCGCAACATGTTTTCCGGAAACCGTCTGCTCACCTCACTTGACATGAGTGATATTGATACGTCAAATGTCAGGAGCATGGCACAAATGTTCAATGATTGCAGTAATATGACTGAGCTTAAGCTTGTCAGAGATGACGGAACTACTGCCTTCGATGTTTCCCGGGTTATTGATATGCGGCAGATGTTTTTTGGCTGCGGAGAATTGAGGAGTCTTGATCTCAGCCTGTGGGATACGTCCTCAGTCAGTAATATGAGTGCATTATTCAGAAACTGCTATAAGCTGTCTTCTCTCAAATTAAAAAAGAATGACGGCACAGGCGGCTTTGACACCTCCTCCGCAAGGGATATGAGCTTTCTGTTAAATAGCTGCACTAACATAACGGAGCTTGATGTCAGCGACTGGGACACCTCTCATGTTTATAATATGAGCCATACCTTCTACAATATGGCAAAAGCCAGCATTAAATTGACAAGAGACGACGGCACCTCCGCCTTTGTGACGGACAACGTCTACAACTTCAGAAATCTGTTCAATACCTGCAAGGCTCTTACTTCACTGGATCTGAGGAATTTCAATACCTCAAAGGTCGTAGATATGCAGGGCGTATTCAGCACCTGCATAAATCTCACATCACTCGATGTGAGCAGCTTCGATACTTCAAACGTAGTTAATATGCAGACTATGTTTTATTCCTGCTCGGCTGTGACTGAGCTGCAGCTTGGTGATAACTTTGATACCGGCAAAGTTCTTTCTACAAGAGCCATGTTCGAGAGATGCAACGCTCTCAAGAAGATACACACAAGCTCAGACCCCGCCAGCGACCGCAATGTTGCAGCCTTCGACACATCGAGGGTCGTAGTTATGGAAAGAATGTTCGTCGACTGTAACGCTCTGGAGGAGGCTGATGTAAGCACATGGGATACCTCCCGTGTAAGGCTTATAGAGAGTATTTTCTGCAATTGCATGAAGATCAAAAAGCTTGCAGTTGAAGGCTTCGACCTGTCTCGTGTCAGCTCATTAAGAGAAATGTTTTATAACTGTGAGCTTTTTGAAGGAGTTGACGGAATTCTTGACCTGAGCGATTGGAATATCAGCAGAGTCAATAATATGTCCTATATGTTCTGTATGGACGGCACCAGGGTCAACCGTGTGCTTAAGGAGGTAAGATTTGCTAAGCCCGACGGCACTGCAGGCCTGGATGCCTCAAGGGTCAGATTGATGAGGTGTATGTTTAACCATTGCCAGGGTCTGAAATCTATGGATGTCTCCGATCTCAGAACTCATAATCTCGTTTCTACCAGAGAAATGTTCAGCTACTGCAGAGGACTTACAAGCATAAAACTTGCAAGGGATGACGGAACAACAAGCTTCAATACTGAGGGAGTGCTGTATTTCTGCTGGATGTTCAGGGGGTGCTCCACACTTCCGCAGCTTGATGTAAGCTCCCTCGATACCTCCCATGCCGTTACTATGCGTAATATGTTCAATGAATGTACTAAGCTTGAGAGCGTCAGCTTCACAGACGAAAGCGGCAGCACACGGTTTGACACCTCGCAAGTCAGGTTTATGACGGCTATTTTCAACAACTGCCGCGCATTGAAGCGCCTTGATCTGAGCTGCTTTGATACAAGCCGCACAGTCAATGCGCCGCTGTATAATGATACCGGAATGGAATACGGCGGCGACGGCGGCTGGGGCGAGGGAATGTTCAGATACTGCTGGGAGCTTGAGGAGATCGTGTTCGGAGATAAATTCACCACAGAATACATGGTCTCGTTTGATTATATGTTCGGAGAATGTAAAAAGCTCAAATCAGTTGACCTTCCTGCTTCTCAGTTCAAAACCGGCTTTGCATTCAGAATGGACGGAATGTTTGCTTCTTGTGAAGAGCTGGAGGAATTGAACATTTCACACTTTGACACCTCTCATATAAGATATATGCAAAGTATGTTTTCTTGCTGCCGCAAACTTAGGCAGCTCGATCTCAGCGACTGGGATACCGGTAGGGTCGAGGATATGAACTCCATGTTCCACTTGTGCGAGTCAATGACCTCCCTGCGCTTTGTAAAGGACAGCGGAGAGAGTAAATTCGACACGATGAGAGTAAAAAACATGAAGAATATGTTCAGAGAGATGAAGAACTATGATGATGTATTTGATCTGAGTGTCTTCAATACGACAAGGGTATCCGACATGACTTTTATGTTCTATCTGGATATGAAGCTTAAGGGTATCATTTTCGGCAGAGAATTCAAGGCGCAGAGAACGATCAGTACTGACTATATGTTTGCTGATTGCAGGGCTATTGAAGAGCTTGATGTCAGCGGCTTTGATACCTCAATGCTCACAAGTATGACCTATATGTTCTATAACGCAAGAGCTCTTAAAAGCATCAAGTTCAACAAGGACAACGGCACATCGACCTTTGACATATCCAATGTTATATATATGGAGAGTCTTTTCCGGTATTGCGTCTCCCTTACAGAGCTTGACCTGAGTTCGTTCAGCCCTGTCAGTGTAAAGGGCTTCTACGTTATGTTCTACGATTGCCCCTCGCTTGAGACTATTTATGTCTCGTCTGATCGCTGGCATCTGGACAGCTTTACAGGCAATCTGAACAATCACGATGTGTTTGCCGCTCAAAGACTGAAGGGTCAGAACGGCACGGCTTATGCAAGCGCAACAAACAGAACCAGGGCTGTATATGCCGTAGTTGATACTCCGGAAACTCCCGGTTACTTCACTGAGATCGAAGAGGCTCCGGAGCTAACAAGCACAGCGGCGAGAGGCGGTGCTGTGGTGTCGAGCTATACCTCAGAGGATGATGTATGCTCCGTTGAATACCGCAATGACGACACGTGGATCTACACCTTCTCCGGTATTGATACTACAGTAAACTACTATGCGTGGGAGGATATGCTTGAAAACTATATCTCGGACCATATGGGCAAGTATAACGCAGTAGAGGTCGATAATGCCGGCTATGCTACAATACTGAACACAACGACCATTGACCCGCCTGAGTACGGAAGCCTCAGCCTTAAAAAGCTGCTTGCTGCCGAGGAGGGGGCAGAGCTCACCGAGCTTGACAACACAAAGGTGTTCTCGTTCGTGATAACTATCACGGATGAACAGAGCGAGCCGCTTGAGGGTGCTGCGCTGTATGGCAGTGTAGGCTTTACTGACGGCAGAGCGACAGTTAATCTCAGGGGCGGAGAGGAAAAGCTTCTTACAAATATTCCTGCGGGCTATCACTACAGTATTGTCGAGGCTGAGTATGATAACTATGTATCATCATATACCGGCAACGCAGAGGGCGTCATTGTCAAGGACGAGACCGCAGAGGTGATATTTACCAATACAAAGAAGCATGTCGAAGAGGAAGAATTAACAGCGGAGCTTACCCTTAAAAAGCTTGTAACCGGTAATTATGAGATAGCGGACGATTCGTATATGTTCATAGTAGCGATATCCGGCTTGCATAAGAACGAGAAATACTCAACAACAGGGGGCGTTGTTTACACCACAAACGCTCTCGGCGAGGCTGAGGTGATTATAAGACTAAAGGACGGCGAAAGCGATTCCTTTGTAGTTCCCGATAATGCGAGGTTCCGTATTACTGAGGAGGGCGGCTCAAAATTCACATCAGCCTACAGTGTAGAGATAAACGGACGTATCAGCTCACAGGCATCGCAGTCTCAAAAGGGAGTCAGCCTGACTACAGGTTCGATCACTGCGAAAAACGATCAGCCTGCTCTTGTTACATTTACGAACACAAGGGATATAAGACAGTCGCTCAGACTCAGAAAAACAGTTGTCGGCGGCTCCGATGACAGCCTTGATTCCTTCACCTTTGATGCGGAGTTTACAGGCTTCAGCCCGAACGAGACAGTCAGCACAAGCATAGGCAATCCGCAGGCGGATGATAACGGAGCGCTGAATATGACCTTCTCTATAAAAGCGGGTGAGGTCAGCTTCTATGATCTTCCCGTTGGAGTGAAGTACAGGTTTAAGGAGTACAGATCGGACTGCATAGCCGCCTATGAGCTTACCGATGCAGGCGGAAAAAATCAGTTTGTAACTCAGTCGGCGAGCAATACGGTGAATCAGAGCGAGCTTTCAACGAGTGTTGAAACTGTAAATGAGGGTGAAGAGGTAACGGTCAACTTTATCAATACGAAGGTGTCTCATGATATTACTGTAAAGAAAAAGCTTGATATGAGCCACACTACCCTTTCCGAAAGCGAATACAATAAGCACAGGTTCAGCTTTGTTGTCAGGATGATCGGTCTTGAAGCAGGCAAGGAATACAGGGTCAACCGTGTCAGCGACAGCGGAGTCCCGTTTACCGATACCTTCACCGGAGCCGAGGGCGTAACGACCTATTCCATAGACATCAGGAACGGTCAGTCCTTTACTATAAAGGAGCTTCCCCTTGATGCGACCTACACTGTCACCGAGGAGGCGGACAGATTCTATATTGCGAGCTATCGGGTGACAGCAAATTCTGAAGCAGTGGTAGCAAAAAATGAGGACTCAAATACAAAGGCGGATACTTCGCTCAGAACCGCTGAGGAGCGTGTTGATGCATCTGATATGGAAGTGATCTTCACTTTTACAAATACCTATACTGCTGCAGGCTATGAGCTTCCAAATGCAGGCATGGAGGATGCAGGACCGGTAATAATGATTTTCTTTGGCGGTCTTATCCTGTTTGGCGCTGCCATACTCTTTATCAATTCAAGAAAGAATATATAGTTCTTAACCAGAAACAGAAGACCGGCGCTGATAATTCGGTGCCGGTCTTTTAGGTTGTATACGGAAGGAATAATGCTTATTGTTTAAGCATAAGCTTAAAAAATACCTGCCTGACTATGGCTCCTGCATCGATACTGCTTCTGCCTGACAGAATGAGTGCCTCAAAGAAAGCAGAAAGAGCTAAACACAGCGAATTCAGGGAGGGTGCGCGGCGTACGGTGGACACCTCTCAGCCGCGGGCTGAGAAGCAGCGGTCTTAAGAATCTCTTGACATTTCGTAAATGATATGATATTATAATGTTACTAATAGTATTATGCGAGGTGATGAAATTGGAGTATATGATCCTGGGGCTTCTGATCCTGAGCAGCAGGACGATATATCAGCTAAGGCAGCGGATAGACAAGGGACTTGGTCTTATGTACAGCAGCAGCACGGGCAGTATCCAGGCCTCGCTGAAAAAGCTGGTCAGCAACGGATATATCACCGCTTCGGAGACGGTAGAAAACGGTCGGCATAAAAAGATATACTGCATCACAGATGCCGGCAGGGACTATTTCAGCAAATGGATAGACAGTCCGTTAAGCTCGGCTGAAATAAGATGTCCTGAGCTGACAAAGCTTTATTTTCTCGGGCTCGGAACAGCAGAAAAGAGGAAGGATATCCTTGAAAGCTATATCGCAGCAATGAGGGAGCGGCTTTCTGCGCTTACTGTAATAAGCAATGAGGGTGATGAAATGATCGAATCAGAACAGTATAGATCTATGCCTCTCAAAATGAGGGACATTATTGTTTTTCAGAATGCTTCCGCAAAATTTGGGAGAGATCTGATAGAGTTTGTTATCCGTTGGTATGAAAGGCTGATAGAGGAAATGGAGGAAAATCATGAATAAACAAAGAAAAGCAGTTATAGAAGGCTGTGAGATATCGGAAATAACAGAGGTAGAGCTTGGCGGAATACGACAGAAGATACTTATTGAAGGAAAAACCGGGGATCTGCCGGTAGTGATCTCGCTTCATGGCGGCCCCGGAACACCTATCCCGTTTTGCGCGGGAGCAAGGGGGCTGTTCCCTGAGTTCACAGATCGCTGCATACTCGTATGCTGGGATCAGTACGGCTGCGGAATAAACAATGCAAGACTTGACGACGATGTGACAATATCGTTTTTTGTTGATATGACTGTCGATCTGATAAAGGCGATGAAAAAGAGATTTCCCGATAACAAGCTTTATCTTCTGGCTATGTCATGGGGCTCGGTGTTATCTGCAAGAGCGGCTGTAAGGGTGCCTCAGCTCCTCGACGGAGTAATTGTCTATGGCCAGGTGCTCAGCGGGTTGATGCAGGATAAGGAAACGATCGATGCGCTTATGTCGTCAAGGGCTCCGGCAAAAGAAAAAGAAAAAATAAAAGAGGCTTTGGAAGAAAAGCGATTTGATAAGGATACTGCAATGAGATTGAGCAAGCTTATAAGAAAGTATACCAGCGGATACACCGACCCGAACGAGCCGAAGGCTGACATAGGAAGCATGATCCTCGGATTGATGAGAAGCCCGGATTACCGTTTCAGAGATTTTAAGGCTGTTATTATCAACGGCTATGCTAAAAAATTCGAGTCTGATAGAAGAGCTTTCAAAGGTTGATCTGAGTGATACGCTCAGAGATATTGCCGTCCCCTACAGGATACTTCAGGGAAGCTCTGATATAGTAACGAACACATCAAAGCTCTGCAGCTTTGTCAAAAGCTCCGGTAATAAATTTCTTTCGTGCTCTGTTGTTGATAACTGCGCCCATATTCCGGGCATGAACGGGATGAAGGCTGTTCTTGATGAGATAGCAGGCTTAAACCCCGTGTCGTAAGAGGAGAAGCAATATGCGTTTATTTATAGCATTAAGATTGAGTGAGGGAGCTAAGGTGCTGCTTGCAGGCATACAGGATAAGCTCAGGGAGCAGGGAGTTACCGGAAATTATACCGACTGCAAAAATCTTCATCTTACTCTTGCTTTTATCGGAGAATATGACAGACCTGAAAAGGTCATGAGGGCTTTGCGCCGGGTGAGGCTTGAACCCTTTGAGCTTCATGTCGGGGGAAGGCTTGGCAGCTTCGGCGAGCTTATATGGGTCGGTATTTCGGGAGCACAGGCACTCACATCGGCTGCAAATGATGTAAGGAGCGCACTTGAGAGTGAGTCAATTCCCTTTGACCGTAAACCCTTTAAGCCTCATATCACCATTATAAGACGGGCAGCCTTCATCGGGAAAGGCTCTGCCGGCGATGTTAAGCCCCCGTCTGTTTGTATGCCGGTCGAAAGGATATCTCTGATGAGATCGGACAGGATCAACGGAAAGCTCGTATATACCGAGATCGGAGCAATAAGAGCAGGGGAATGCTCCCGGTCTTAGTCAACGAAAAGATATCAGCTCCTTGCGGCTGTTATGATGTTAATAAATCTGTCTGACGGAAGGATTGGCTGCACATAAGAATATGCGAAAAAAACATTCAGCCTTATTGAAAAAATATGAGTCAGATGATAGAATAATAATAAAAAAAGCGGAAGGAGATGAGAACTGAAATGATAAATTTCAAATGCAGGAATTGCGGCGGTGAAATGTCCGTGTCTGTCAGCGGAGATCTTAGCTGTAGCTATTGCGGCAGCAAGGCTGTGTTTACCGATAAGGATCTGAGAGATTATAAGGACTTTCGTTACAGACTGCTGGCGTATCTCAGCGCGATCTCGGACAGTCCCGATACAGAGCAGACGGACAGAATATGGAGATATTCGGCGACTGAGGAGTATAGTCTGTCTGACGGCCGCCCTTTGAGAATAAATTATCTTTTCAAGGGTATGCAGAATGGCGTCACTGTTTATACCGCTCGAAGAAACGTCATTTTTCTTTTTCCGGAGGACGACGGACGAGCCTGTGAACACTTTGCGGATATTACAGGCAGGCTTGAATTTCCTCCGGCGGATATAAAGGGGCTTGCTAATTATTTCCCCGTCATAGCAGGCTCGTTCAGACTTAAGAACGGAGGTATGGCGCTCTCCGTTATTAAGGACGAGGAGCTTTATCCGCTTTCCGCCTTTGGAAGTCTGCCTGCGGAGCATGCCGCATGGATAGTATCAAGACTTGAAAACCTGTGCTGCGTGCTGGCATACAGCGAAATCGCGCATAACGGCATAGACCCTGAATCGGTGTTTATCAACGCAAGAACACACGAGGCATTCCTTCTCGGCGGCTGGTGGAATTCCGCAGTCAGCACAGGTGGCTCGGTTCAGGATCTCCTTGACCTGAGAAAAATCGCAAAACGCATAACCGGAACGGGCTATGACAGCTCGCCGGAGGAATTCCGGAGATTTATTACCTCCCCTCCTGCCGGAAATGCATTCGATGACTTTACTCAGTGGGACAGGGTAATAGAAACAGGCTTTCACGGAAGAAAATTCAAAAAACTCGATCTGAGCAATCTTCAGATCTGAATAATATAAAGGAGTGTTTAACTATGGGACATGGAAGCTACACAAGTGCTGACTGGACGAGACTTAAGAGTAGCAGAAGGATTTCAGAGGCTACTCATTCGAGCAATATCTTTGAAAAGAGCTCTCTGGATCCAAGGTTCGATCCGAAATTCATCGCCTGCCGTGAATCGAGGGACTCTGACGATCACCCTGATTCAACGCCTATAATCATAGGGCTTGACGTTACCGGCTCAATGGGCTATCTTGCCACCGAGATCGCAAAGGAAGGACTTCATGAGACTATGATGAAGCTTTTTTCCTTAAAACCGGTAAACGACCCTCAGCTCATGTTCGCAGCTCTCGGCGACCGTGTAGACAGAGCGCCGCTGCAGGTGACTCAGTTTGAATCTGACATAAGGATCGCACAGCAGCTTCTTGATCTCTGGCTTGAAATGGGAGGCGGAGATGCGCCTGAGGATTATCAGCTTCTCTGGTACTTTGCCGCAAAGCATACTGCGACCGACAGATTTGAAAAGAGGGGCAAGAAGGGCTTTATCTTTACTATCGGTGATGCGGACTGTCACAAGAGCATCAGCGAAGATGTTATAAAAAATGTTTTCGGTGATAAAGGCAGTCAGCTCAGTCTCAGAGAGACGGCTGAAATGGCGCTGGAAAAATATGAGCTGTTCCATATCCACATCACGTCCTCAAGTGAGGCTCTCCCGCCTAAGCTCAGAGAAGCTCTCCCGGGAAGATGTCTCAGGATAAAAAAGGAACTCATCAGTAACCTGCCCGAGCTTATTGTCAGTGTTCTCATGCTGTTCTCAGGCAGGTCAATGGAAGACGTACTCGGAACATGGCCGGAGAAAACTGCAGAGGTTTTGAAATGGTGCCTTAAAGGGCTTGTAATATCCAACGATGACGGTGTTTCGTTTTGACGGGTCAGACTATCTGTGCGGTAATAGGCGCTAATTTCGGAGATGAGGGAAAGGGCCTTGCCGTAGATCATTTATGCTCAGGACTTGAAAACACTCTTGTTGTAAAGCATAACGGCGGAGCGCAGGCAGGACACACCGTGGAAACTGAGGATAAGCGGTTCGTATTTCATCAGCTTTCCTCCGGCTCGTTCAGGCGGGCCGATACGCTGCTCGCAGAAACCTTTTTCCCCGATCTATATAAGCTGTGCGGTGAGGTATCGGATTTCAGGGCGCTCTCAGGGCATTCTCCCGTTATCTATGCCGATGTCAATGCAAGAATTACGATAACAGACGATGTACTTCTGAACATGGCTGTTGAAACGAGCCGCGGAAAAGACCGTCACGGAAGCTGCGGAATGGGCGTTTACGAGGCTGTTCTCCGCTCGGAGGCAGGCTTCGGGATAACAGTCGGTCGTCTTGTCGGAATGACAGAGGCGGAGCTTGCCTCAGAGCTTGCACGGATACGTCGTGAATATGTTCTTCCGAGGCTTGACAGGCTTGCTCCCATAGCTGCAGGTGAATATACGGAGCTTCTTCATGACGGGAATGTTCTGATGAATACCGCCGCAGGTATACTCAAAGGTGCTGAGCTTATCACTCCGGTATCGGGACTCAGAGAGCTTTCACAGAAAATGGAAGGGATAGTATTTGAAGGCGCTCAGGGACTTTTGCTTGATTGGAATTATGAGCGCTATGCCCCTCATCTCACAGCTTCGAGAACAGGGCTGCATAATCCCCTGAAGCTTTGCAGCAGCTCGGGTCTGACGCTTGACAGAGCAATATATGTTATGCGCAGCTATGTCACAAGACACGGCGCAGGTCCTCTTCCGCATGAATGTTCTCCCGAGGCTATAGGAAAGCTGAGCCCTGACAGGACAAATACTCCTAATGAATGGCAGGGAGGACTTCGTTTCGGACTGTATCCCTCGCCGGAGGAGTTAGCAGGGGCTGTTCTTGACGATCTATCCACATGGCAGGGCAGCGCAGGTCTTTTTATTACGCATCTCAACGAAACCGACGGAATAGTACGCTTTTACGGCAGAGATATCCCTGCATCGGAGCTTGCTTATGAGCCTTGCTTCAAGAGCAGGATAGATTCTGTTTTCTGTTCATATTCGCCTTATGGCGCTGTGCCTGCACTCTCGATTCGCGCCCTCGCTCGCTCACTTCGTAAGCATATATAACTTCAAAGTTGCGTCATTACATCGTGAAGAAGCCTGTTGTATCAAAACGCGTGACCGCATGGGACTTTTTTCGCAGTGTTTTTTGGGAGACCCACCGCCTTGCAGATCTGACGGTTTGCTCAGGGCGGTGTTTTTCTCCGTTTCTGCCTTGACTGAGCGGTGTGTTGAGGAGGCTATTATTGCAGGAACTGCGCCGCTTTTTAGTATATTTATTGGAGGTGTTCATCATGGAGGATACTTCAATACAGGAGAACACGGTCAAAACCGCAGTAAGAGTCTCTGTTGTAAGTATTATAGCAAATGCTGTTCTGTCTGCGGGGAAGGCAACGGCGGGTGTTCTTGCTCATTCTCCGGCAATGGTCAGCGACGGAGTACATTCGGCTTCGGATGTTTTCAGCAGTATCATCGTTATAATAGGGGTTAAGCTTTCAGCAAAAAGCTCCGACCGTCAGCACCCTTACGGACATGAAAGATTTGAATGTGTCGCCGCCATAATACTTGCTGTCGTTCTTGTTGTGACAGGCTGCTTTATCGGTGCAGCCGCTATTGACAGTCTTAATTCTGGACAGTACAAAACTGCTGAGGAGCCGGGACTTGCGGCAATGCTCGCCGCAATAGTGTCTATAGTCGTTAAGGAAGCTATGTTCTGGTACACACGTTATTATGCCAAAAGGATAGATTCCGGTGCGGTAATGGCCGATGCATGGCACCACAGGAGCGATGCTCTTTCCTCTGTGGGTGCGCTTATAGGGATCATCGGTGCCAGAAACGGATATCCGTTTCTTGAGCCGCTTGCGTGTCTTCTGATCTGTCTGTTCATTTTTAAGGCTGCCTTTGATATATTCAAGGACGCTGTTGATAAAATGATAGATAAGTCCTGTGACGCAGCTACGGAAAGCTCGGTCATGCGCTGCGCTCTTGCTCAGGAGGAAGTGCTCGGAATAGATCTTCTCAAGACCAGGGTGTTCGGAAACCGTATCTATGTAGATATCGAGATCAGCGTCGACGGAAATAAAACACTGAACGAAGCTCATGCCATTGCCGAAAGGGTGCATGCTGCCGTTGAAAGGGAATTCCCCAGGATAAAGCATATCATGGTACATGTAAATCCATATATCGGAGAGGATTGTACAGAAGAATAGACCAATCGGTATAGTCAGAAAAAAATGAAGGAGAGATCAAAATGAAAATAAAAGGCTGTTTTGCCGTAATAGTCTGCTCAATGCTTATGCTTACCTCTTGCGCTTCGGGGCATATCTCAAAGGGAGCAGCTTCGTCAGAGGGGAACACATATCCCGCTGAAAGCTCACAGAATGTGGAAAGTATTGAGCCGTCCTCACACTCTCAGCTTTCTGATGAGGCCGTCTCGTCCGAGTATAGTATCGAAGACTCGTCTCAGAACCGGTCTGATGATAATGCTGAGGATAGCATTGAAGATAGCTCTGATGAGATTTCGGAGCCTTCTGAAAGCAGCACAGTCGTAGAGATCATTGAAGCTCCGTCATGCAGCACAGCGGTGCTCTACTGCGTGGAGGACGGAAGCTTCCTGTATGATGATAATTCTGAAAAAAGGATCGCTCCTGCAAGCATAACGAAGCTTCTTACCGCCGCCGTGCTGCTCAGACAGATGAATCCGGACGATATCGTTACGGTCGGGACTGAATTATCCCTTGTTAATGAGGGCTCAAGCGTCTGCTGGCTGTCTGAGGGGAATATCCTCACCGTAAGGGATCTCTTAACAGGAATGCTTCTTAATTCGGGTAATGACGCCGCATATACCGCCGCCGTTTCCGCAGCGAGAAAAGCGTATCCCGAAAAGGAATTGTCCGATGAAGAAGCTGTTTCCGTTTTCTGTGGAATGATGAATGAGCTTGCAGGCGAGATAGGAATGTCTGACAGTCATTTTTCTGACCCTGACGGCTGGGATGATGCCGAGCACTATGTTACCTCAGCAGATCTTGTAAGGCTATCGGCTTATGTTCTTCAGGATCCTGTGATACGGGAGATAACAGGTCTGCACCAGAAATATGTCGAGTTCGTTTCGGGCGAGAGTGTTACTTGGACTAATACTAATTCCCTTCTTGATCCTGACAGCAGCTTTTACTGTGATGAGGCTATAGGCCTGAAAACAGGCACTACCGATAATGCTGGCTGTTGTCTTGCAGCAGCCTTCATTAAAAACGGAAAGACCTATATAACTGTGGTATCAGGATGCGGGGAAAGCGATGACCGGTATGAGCTTACTCTTAAGCTCCTGGCTCTTGCGGACGGGGCTGCTCAGGCAGCCTGAGCGCAGCCTGCTGCCGGCAGGACATTATGCAGCGGACATTGTAAGAAGCAGGCTTGGAGGGAAAGATAAATTGAGGGTTTTTGACAATTACTGCTACAACCTTATCAGCATAGTGAAATTCAACAAGACGAGAGAATATATAGAAAAAATGCTTGAAGAACTGGG